>JAKDUN010000007.1 GCA_030457675.1 Brachybacterium sp.
CCTCTAGCCGAGCGCGGCGATCGCCGAGCGGATCCGCTTGTCCGAGACCGTCTGCTTGGTGCCCAGAGTCTGGGCGAACAGGCTCACCCGGAACTCCTCGAGGAGCCAGTCGATCTCGCGCGCGTCGGGTTCGGCCCGTCGGCGTGCGGACAGCTTCGCCCTCCGCGTGGCCCAGTGCTGGGTGATGTCCCCGATCTGCCAGGCGAGCTGTTCATCGCGGCGGGGATCGGCGGGCAGCTTGTCCAGACGGATCGCGTCGGCCTCGAGATAGCGGCGGAGGTCGGGCAGATGCGTGATGCCGGTGCGGGAGATGAATCCGTCGCCCAGCAGCGAGGCCGCGTGCTCACGGATCTGGGTGAGATGGGACAGCACGGAGAGCGAGGGCGCCCGAGACAGTTCCTTGTGCAGTCGCGCGGAGGTGGCCAGCGCTGCCGCGGCGTCCTTGACCGCCTGGGCGGCGAGGGCATCGTGCCCGTCGCGCACCTGGTCCAGGAGCGCGGAGTACTCCGCCGCGGTGCGCACCTCGGCGGTGCCGGCCAGGTGCACGGTCGCCGCGCGCGAGGCATCCGCCAGCAGCGCCGCGGTGGAGGCGTAGTCCGAGCCCGCGACGGCGAGCTTGGTGGGGTTGGGCAGAGCATTGAGCACCGCACCCAGATCGGCGTCGAGATCGCGGTCCAGCAGCGCGATGACGCCGTCACGGTGCGCGAGCACCTGCTCATCAGCGGTCGCGAGCACCGCCAGGTCCACCCGCTGGAGCCGGCCGTCCTCGCCCCGGCGCGCGACCAGGGCCGGGTAACCGGTGACCTTCAGTCCGCCGACGGTGGACTCGTGCACTGCGGGGACGCCCTCGGCCGGGAACCCGGGCAGGTCGGTGCGGGCGAGGGAATCGGCCCGGGTGGAGACCGAGGCGTCGACCCGCTTCTTCAGTCGTCCCTTGAGCTGCTCGAGATCATCGCCCGCGCCGATCTCCCGTCCCTTGTCGTCGACCACCCGGAAGTGCATCCTCAGGTGGGCCGGCAGCTTCGCGGTGTCGAACTCGGGGCCGTACAGCGGCAGGTCCTCCGGCACGCCCGGCAGGGCGACCAGCTCATCAGCGACCGCCTCGAGGAAGAGCTCCCCCGCATCGGGGTCGTCGTCGTGCAGCGTCGCGGCCACCGCCTTGGCCCGCTCCGGAGCGGGCACCAGATGGCGGCGGACGGGCTTGGGCAGGGAGCGGATCAACTCGGTGACCAGCTCCTCGCGCATGCCGGGGACGAGCCAGTCGAATCCGCGCGGCTGCAGACGGTTCAGCACCGCGAGCGGCACGGTGGCGGTGACGCCGTCGGTGCCCTGGGAGCCGACCGCTCCGAAGGAGTAGCTCAGCGGCAGGGTGATGTCGCCCTGCACCCAGGTGTCGGGGAACTCGGCGGCGATCGCCTCGGCGACTCCCTCCTCGGCGGCCAGCAGGTCCTTCTCGGTGAGGGTGAGCAGATCCGGGGTCTCGTGGCGCTGCGTCTTCCACCAGGTGTCGAAATGACGGCCGGAGACGACCGAGGCGGGGATCCGTTCGTCGTAGAAGCGGAACAGCTGCTCGTCCGAGATCAGCAGGTCGCGGCGCCGGGTCTTGGCCTCGAGCTCCTCGAGCTCCTTGATCAGTGCCTGGTTGTCGCGGAAGAAGTGGTGACGGGTGCGCCAGTCCCCCTCGATCAGGGCGTGCTGGAGGAAGATCTCGCGTGCGGCCTCGGGATCGATCCGCCCGTAGCCGACGACACGGTCGGCCACGATCGGCACGCCGTACAGGGTGACCTTCTGGTGCGCCATCGCGGAGGCCTGTTTCGAGGACCAGTGCGGGGCGGAGTGGGTGCGTTTGACGACGTGAGAGCCGGTCTCCTCCGCCCAGGCCGGGTCGATCCGCGCGGCGGTGCGGCCCCACAGCCGGGAGGTCTCCACCAGTTCGGCGACCATCACGTAGTCAGGGCGCTTCTTGGCCAGTGCCGAGCCGGGCCACAGGGCGAAGCGGGCACCGCGGGCACCGGCGTACTCCCGGGTGCGATCATCCTGCAGGCCGACGTGGCTGAGCAGCCCGGCCAGCAGCGCCTGGTGGATCGCCTGCGGGGAGGCGTCGGTGTCGCCCCGGGAGAGATCCACGTCCTTGGCCATGTCCCGCAGCTGCGAGTGCAGGTCCCACCATTCGCGGATCCGCAGGTAGTGGAGGTGCTCGGAGCGCACCTCACGGCGGAACGCCGAGTTCGACAGCGCCTTGCGTCGGGCCTGGAGGTGGTTCCACAGGTTCAGGTAGGCGAGGAAGTCGCTGGTCTCGTCGTCGAAGCGCTTGTGCTTCTCTTTGGCCTGCTGCTCCTGGCCGAGCGGCCGCTCGCGCGGGTCCTGGATCGACATCGCCGCGACGATGATCATCACCTCCCGCAGGGCGCCCAGGCGGTGGCCCTCGATGAGCATGCGCGCCATCCGCGGATCCAGCGGGAAACGGGCGAGGGTGCGGCCGACGCGGGTGAGCCGGCGCCCGCCCGGCTCGCGGGGGGCCTCCTCGATCGCGCCGAGCTCGTCCAGCAGGCGTACGCCGTCGGTGATGGCTCGGGAGGCGGGCGGCTCGACGAAGGGGAAGGACTCCACGTCTCCGAGACCCAGCGAGGTCATCAGCAGCACCACGGAGGCGAGCGCAGTGCGCAGGATCTCCGGTTCGGTGAATTCTGGCCGGCCCTCGAAATCCTCCTCGGAGAACAGCCGGATCGCGATGCCGGGAGAGGTGCGCCCGGAGCGGCCGGAGCGCTGGTCCGCGCTGGCCTGCGAAATGGGCTCGATGGGCAGGCGCTGAACCTTGGTGCGCTGGGAGTAGCGGGAGATGCGGGCCAGCCCGGAATCGATCACGTAGGTGATGCCGGGGACGGTCAGCGAGGTCTCGGCGACGTTGGTGGACAGGATGATGCGGCGGTAGGTGCCGGACTTCGGCGGGGAGAAGATCTTCTGCTGGTCCTGGGCGGAGAGGCGGCCGAACAGTGGCAGCACCTCCACCGGCAGCGCGGAGCGGCCTTTGGTGCCTCTTTCCAGATGGGTGGTCAGCGCCTCGGAGATCTCGCGGATCTCCCGCTCTCCGGGCAGGAACACGAGCATGTCCCCGGGGCCCTCGGAGGCGAGCTCGTCGACCGCATCGACGATCGCCTGGGTGAGGTCGCGCTCGATGGAGTGGATGTCCTCGAGCTCATCGTCCTCGTCCACCTCCGGCTCCAGCACCAGCGGCCGGTAGCGGATCTCGACGGGGTAGGTGCGTCCGGAGACCTCGATGATCGGCGCCGGCTTCCGCTCTCCGGAGGGGAGGCTATGGCCGAAATGCTCGGCGAAGCGCTCGGGGTCGATGGTGGCGGAGGTGATGATGATCTTCAGGTCCGGGCGCTGGGGCAGGATCTGGCGCAGGTACCCCATGATCACGTCGATGTTGAGGGACCGTTCGTGGGCCTCGTCGATGATGATCGCGTCGTAGCGGCTCAGCAGGCGGTCGCGGCCGATCTCGGCCAGCAGGATGCCGTCGGTCATGAGCTTCAGCCGGGTGCCGCGGCCGGTCTCCCGGGTGAAACGGACCTGGAAGCCGACGGTCCCCTCCCCCAGCTTCTCGCCGAGCTCGCCGGCGATGCGCTGGGCGACCGAGCGGGCGGCGATCCGGCGCGGCTGGGTGTGGCCGATCAGCGTGCCGCGTCGACCGAAGCCGAGCTCGAGCAGCATCTTGGGGATCTGGGTGGTCTTGCCGGAACCGGTCGCACCGGCGATCACCACGACCTGGTGCTCGCGGATCGCGGCCTGGATGTCCTCCCGGCGCTGGGAGACGGGCAGATCCTCCGGATAGGTGATGCGCAGGCCGGAGGCCTCGGGGAGAGCGGGGGTGGCCGGTTCGGGCGTCGAGGAGGGCGTGGTCATGGCGGACCCACTGTACGTGGCCGGTGCCGCCGGGGTCGCGGTGAATCGTCCCGGCACGGAGGAGGGCGGGTGCCCGGCTGGTCCGTCAGCTGCGCAGCAGCCGCTGCGCGGCGGCGCCCAGCCCCTCCCCCGGCGGGTAGACGGCGACCAGTGCGAGCGCCATCCGCGTCGCCCAGGCCCAGGACCGTGCCACCAGCGCGTTCCATATCTCCTCGTCATCGATCCCGGTCCAGGCCGCGGTGTCGCGGTAGGCGTGCAGCAGTGCGTCAGCGGGCAGGTGGAGCAGCATCCCGCCCAGGTCGCTGGCCGGATCACCGCGGGTGGTGTCACCCCAGTCGATCAGCGTGGCCGGTCCTCGCGCGCCGATCTCCGGGACCACGACGTTGCCGGGGTGCGGATCGCCGTGCAGCAGCAGCTCGCGCCCCAGCCAGGGCGATGCGGCCATGCCTGCACTCCAGCGCGCCTCCGCCCGTTCCCGCAGTCCCGGCGGGAGCTCGGCGAGCTCGAGATCCTTCGCGAAGGCCTCGGCCCGGGTGGCGAGCGGGACCCCGCGCACCGGGTTCCGGCCCACCTCCGGAGCGGGCCCGGAGTGGATCGTCGCGAGCATCCGGGCGAGATCGCCGGCGACCCCTGCGCGCATCCCCGGCTCCGTGACATCGGCGGAGGTCCCGTCGATCCATTCCACCAGGACCGCGTCCTCGGCCATGGCGAGCACCCTCGGCAGCTCCATCGGCAAGAGCGTGCCCAGACCGCGCAGTCGCCGCAGCACCGTCACCTCGCGGCCGAGCAGTGCTCGGGAGACCTCCCGCCGGGCGACCCGGAGCACGAGCTCCCGTCCCCGCAGCGATCCGACCGGCCACAGGACGTTGTCCCAGCCCTCGGCGCGGGGAAGCTTCGCGATCTTCCAGACGATGTGCTCGAGCTCGACGTCCTCTTCGGGGCGCAGCCGCGCGCACAGCAGCTCGATGCGGCGCAGATCGACAGGGAGGTCGGCGGCGGGCAGGACGGGGGCGACACTCGGCATGCCGGTCATCCGGCCACCGTACGGGGGTCGGTGACCGATCGGCAATCAGCTGCTCGGTTCCAGGCTCCGCTGCTCTCGCCGCCGGCTGCGGCGATCACCGGGCGCTCTTCGGGCAATCAGAGGCAATACTCCCAGGTGAGGCAGTTCACTGGCTACGCTGGCCGGTCCCGGCCCTGCCGCGAATGCGGTGGCCCAGCAGTCCGTGACGCGACCCCAGGAGGAACCCGTTGACTCAGCAGATCCCACTCGCCAGCAGGATCAAGCAGATCATCGAGGTCGACGGGCTGCAGTTCCGCGATCTCGACGGCGATGGGGAGCTGACCCCCTTCGAGGACTGGCGTCTCTCGGCCGCCGAGCGTGCCGCGGACCTCGTCTCGCGGATGTCTCCGGACGAGAAGCTCGGGCTGATGGTCATCAGCTCCCGCCCGATGGGCATCTCCCAGCACAACAAGGACTTCACCAGCCATGACGGAGTGCTGGATGAGCAGCATCTGCCGATCAAGCTCGACCCGCACACCAGCGCCGGCATCCCCTTCGAGGGCACCACCGAGATGATCCGGGGCCTGCACATGCGGCGCTTCATCATGCGTGAGGAGCCCACCGGCTCCCGCATCGCGACCTGGATCAACACCATGAACGAGGTCGCCGAGGACTCCCGTTGGGGCATTCCGGTGATCGTCACCGCGAACTCGAAGAACGAGGCCGGCGCCTTCAAGATGGGCGGCACCCCCGAGGATCAGCCCTTCACCGCATGGCCCGGCACCCTGGGCCTGGCCGCGACCGGTTCGCTCGAGGTCATCGAGTCCTTCGCCGCCCACTCGCGCCGTGAATGGGTCAGCTCGGGCCTGCGCAAGGCCTATATGTACATGGCCGACGTGTTCACCGATCCACGCTGGTTCCGCGGCCAGGGCACCTTCGGCGAGGACCCGCAGTTCATCGCCCAGGCGATGGACGCCGTCGTGCGGGGCTTCCAGGGCGCAGACGGGCTCTCGGCCGATGGAGTCGGCCTCACCGTCAAGCACTTCCCCGGCGGCGGCGCACGAGAGAACGGCACCGATCCGCACTACGCGGAGGGCCGCTTCAACATCTACCCCACCGCAGGCTCGCTCGAGGAGTACCACCTCCCGCCGTTCCAGGCCGCGATCGATGCCGGCGCCTCCTCGATCATGCCGTACTACGCGATCCCCTCGGACGAGAACTCCTCGACGCCGCAGGGCCGCCTGACCGAGTTCGAGCAGGTCGGCTTCGCCTTCAACCGCGAGGTGCTGGACCTGCTGCGGGCCATGGGTCATCGCGGCTACATCAACTCCGATTCCGGGGTGCTGTCGAAGATGGCCTGGGGCGTCGAGGACCTCACGACCGCCGAGCGAGTGGGGCGCGCCGTGATGGCCGGCACCGATCTGTTCGCCGACACCAATGACGTCGCCTCCGTGCGCGAGGCCTTCGTGGCGGGCCTGTTCACCGGGGCACGGCTGGACGAGGCGGCGACCCTGCTCCTGGAGGAGCTGTTCACGCTCGGCCTGTTCGAGAACCCGTACGCGGATCCCGAGGAGGCCGACCGCGTGGTGATGAACGCCGAGGCGCAGGCCGCCGCCGCGGACGCCCACCGCCGCTCCGTGGTGCTCGCCAAGAACCACGACCAGCTGCTGCCGCTGACCGGTCAGTCCCTGGTCGGCAAGCGGGTGTACGTGGAGCTGTTCGCGACCGCGCTGACGGTGAAGGACCTCGACGCGCTGCGTCGCCGACTGGCCGAGGCACACCCCGAGCTCTCCTTCACCACCGACTATCACGACGCGGACGTGGCGATCCTGCTGCTGCGACCGTTCATCGGCTCGTACTTCGAGTTCGTGGGCATCGGTGACCTGAGCATCGATGACCACTCCCATGTGGACATCGAGAAGGTCCGGGACATCCGCACCCATGTGGACACGATGGTGGTGGGCCTGAACACCCTGTTCCCCTGGCTGCTCGACGGCGTCGAACCGCTCGCAGACGCTCTGCTGATGGGCTTCGAGACCGACTACGACGTCATGGTCGAGGCGATCCTCGGCGAGTTCTCCCCCTCCGGGAAGCTGCCGATCACCTTCCCGATCGACGCGGACGCGCTCGCGGTCGACGAGGACGGTCGCTGCGCCTCCCCCAACGATGTGCCCGGCTACGCCAAGGAGAAGCACATGGACGGGCGCCCGTATGTGTACGTCGACGCCGATGGCAACCGCTACGAGCTCGGCCACGGCCTGACCTACGGAGCCTGAGCGGCCAGGGTGCGCCGCCGACCCCGGTGGCGCAGCCGTCTCGTCGCGTCTCGCACCCCCGGCGCGTCTCGCACCCCCGGCGCGTCTCGCACCGACAACGCAAAAAGCCCCCTCCCCTACGCAACAACGCAGGTGAGGGGGCTTCTTGTGGTGAGTGCAAGGGTGGAGCCGGCGGGAATCGAACCCGCGTCCGGTAGTGCGGAGCGAGGGCTTCTCCGGGCGCAGTTCGCAGTGACGTTTTCTCAGTCCCGACGCTCGTGCGAACGCGTCGTCGACGGACTCAGTCACTCTGAGGTGTTCATCCTTCCCCGATGACGAGGGTCGGCAGCAGTGGCTCCTTAGATGATGGAACGATCCGGGTCAGGAGCACTCCCGGGGTTCCAGACTGCTATCGCTGATCAGGCAGCGAGAGCGAAGTCAGTGCGCTTAGGTTCGGCACTTATTGGTTTCCAGAGAACGTTTACGAGATGACTCTGGCTTCTCGGCCCGCTTCCCCTCGCTGGACAACTACCGTCGAAACCGATCGGCCCCTGGCGTGGGTATACAGAACAAACTCTCGACAGTCCGACAGGACTGCCATTGCACTCACTCTTCAGTTGTCAAACATCCACGGACGGCGGGTCTCCCCGTTCGTCGTCCCCTCACTCTACCGCGTCCTGCGGACGAAATGAAGCGAGTATTCGTCAGCTCACGGCGAAGAGCCGGGCCCTGGACCCGGCCCGGCGGAGGGGCGAAGATGACCTCGTGAGCAGTTTCGAAGCAGCAGGCATCCCCGTCACCGTCGATGACGAGACGCTGCGCGAGCAGGTCTCGGATCCCTCGGCCCTGGCCTCCTGGTGCGTGCAGCATCCCCAGGATCCGCGCACCGTCGCCTACCTGCGGATGCTCGGACGGCTCGATGACGCGGCGATCGCCGGCCGGCAAACCCTTGCCGCAGAGGGCCTCTCCCCCGTGATGCGTGCGGTGCGCCGCGCCCGATACGCCCATGTGCTGCAGTGGCAGGGCGCGTTCGTCTCCGCCGAGGAGCAGCTGGATCTGGCCGCCGAGGAGACCGGCCTCGAGGACCCCACGTCCCCGTCGTCGATGTCCGTGCTGGCCGCGGTGTTCCAGCATCGGGCGAAGTGCCGCTTCGAGCACGCGCAGGCCGAGCACCGCGACGGCCGGCACGACGCGGCGGCCCGACGTTGGGAGACGGCGCTGGAGGATGCCCATCGGGCGCTGTTCATGCGAGAGCAGCTCGGAGTGGCAGATGAGGGTGTGATCGCCTCGAGCCGGCAGACGCTCGCCCGACTCGCCCGGCAGGACCTCGGGGTATGACTGCCCACGGCATGTGACTGACCTCGCGGTCCGAGCTCCGAGACGGCTCTGGTCCGAGACTGCTCTCAGGCCAGCTCGCGCCGCCGCATGGCGCGCTGCGCCTCGCGGAGGTCCTGCTTCTCCCGCAGGGTCTGGCGCTTGTCCCACTCCTTCTTGCCGCGGCCCAGCCCGATGACCACCTTGGCGTGGGAGCCCAGGAAATACATCTCCATCGGCACGATGGTGAAGCCCTTCTCGCGGGACTTGCTCGCGAGCTTCTCGATCTCGACCTTGTGCAGCAGGAGCTTGCGCTTGCGACGGGCGGCGTGGTTGGTCCAGGTGCCCTTCACGTACGGGGCGATGTGGGCGTTGTCCATCCACACCTCGCCGCCCTCGATATAGCAGTAGCCGTCGATCAGGGAGGCGCCGCGGTCGCGCAGCGACTTCACCTCGGTGCCGGACAGGACGATGCCGGCTTCCCAGGTCTGGTCGATGTAGTAGTCGTGCCGGGCGCGCTTGTTCGAGGCGATGAGCTGCTTCGGGGTCCCGTCGTCTGCTACGGCCTTCTTCGCGGCCTTCTTCTTCGCCGACATCGGGACCCTCCTGTCATTCGTCGCGGTGAGCTCGTCGCGAGCTGTTCGTCGCGGTCAGAGCATGGCCCGGACGCAGCGAACGACCGGACGCCCCACCCTACGCGGTGGTCACCACTGGTCGCGAGATGATTTCGCCGACGGCGTCGAGGACGACGAGCCGGCCGCTCAGATGTAGTTGCTGGGGTTGACGGCATTGCCGTCCTGGTGGACCTCGAAGTGGAGGTGGCAGCCCGTCGAGGAACCGGTGGTGCCCACGTAGCCGACAGTGGTGCCGGCAGAGACCTGCGCACCGACCGGCTGGGCATAGCCCTGCAGGTGGTGGTAGGAGGTGGTGATCAAACGGCCGTTCATCACGCCGTGGCTGAGGATGATCTTGTTGCCGGCGCCGCTGTTGTAGGTCCGGGCGATGACCCGACCCGAGTGGGCCGCCTTCACCGGGACCCCGCAGGCGACCGGGAAGTCGACACCGGCGTGGAGCTTGCTGGTGCCATAGATCGGGTGCACGCGCCAGCCGAAGTTCGAGTTCAACCGTGCGTTGACCGGATAGATCCAGCCGGAGGACGAGGACGAAGCGCTCGAGGACCCGCCGGCCTGGCTGTTGCTCTGCGGCTTGGGCCGATTCTGCTGCTGTTGCTGTTGCTGCTGCTGGCGCTCGCGCTCCTCGCGCTCAGCACGTTCGCGCTCCTGGCGTGCCAGTTCCTGGATCTCGGTGTCGAGGGTCGAGCTGCGCGTCTCCAGGCTCGAGACATCACCCTCGTACTTCTGCTTCTGGGTCTCGAGCGCCTCACTCTGCGTCTTCTGCGTCTCGTAGAGGGCGTCCAGCGCCTGCTTGGCCTCGGTGGCCTCCTGCTCGGCCTTCTCGGTGCGCTCGACCGCTTCCTCCGAGTCGATCTTGAGCTGCTCGATCTCATCCCGCACCGCGATCAGCCGTTCCGCGGAGTTCTCGGTCACGGCCTGATCGGTGCGCAGCGAATCCAGGCGGGTGCCCTGCGAGGCCATGGTGAGGCGGTAGTTCATCGAATGGTCGACCGCGTCCTGCGGTGCGGCATTGCCGATGTAGATCGTGGACGGGTTCGGCATCCCCCCGCCCTTGTAGGCGTTCAGCGCCACGGAGGCGAGCTCCTCGTTGCTGGTGTCCACCTCGTCCTGGCCCTCCTGGACGTCACCGGAGAGGCGCTCCTCCTCGGCCTCCGCCGCGGTGAGCCGTTCGCCGATGATGCGATCCTCCTCGCGGGCGTCCTCGAGCTCGCTCTGCGCCTGCTCGAGATCCGCCTGGGCCTGCGGGATCAGCAGCTCCGTCTCCGCGAGAGCGAGGTAGGTCTCGGAGAGATCCTCGTTGACGTCGCTCAGCTCGATGCGCAGGTCCTCCAGCTGCTGATCGACCTCTTCCCGCTCGGCGATCTTGTCCTCCTTGGAGCCGTCCGCGGACGCCGGGGACAACGGCGCGACCAGCATCGGCAGCGCCACCATCGCGGCGGCGAGGATGCATAGCGGTCGGCGCAGGCTGCGGAGGAACATGCTCACACCTTCAGATAGCGGTTGAGGGAGACGACGGACGAGGCGATGGACAGGACTGCTCCGAGTGCGACCAGGAGCGGCGCGGCCCACACGAGGTCGACGGCGCCCACGGTGATCAGCTGCTCCCCGAGGGTGGGCGCGAGCCATCCCTGGACAATGTAGTGCAGGCCCACCCAGAGCATGCCCGAGGCGATGACACCGCCGATGATCGCGGCGACCGCCCCTTCCAGCAGGAAGGGCAGGCGGATGAACAGGTTCGAGGCGCCCACCAGTCGCATGATCGCGATCTCGCGCCGGCGCCCCGCGACCGACATCCTGATCGTGGTGGCCACCAGGAGCAGGGCAGCGATCAGCATCAGCACTGCCAGTGCGAGGGCGAACATCGTGGACTGGTTGAGCACGTCGATGAAGGGGGCGAAGGTGCTGAGCAGGTCGGTGACCTCGTCGACCCCGTCACGGCCCTGGAAGAACTCGACCACGGCGGCGGAGTCGTCGGCATTCTCCAGCGTGATATGGAAGGAGACCGGCATGTCCTCCGCGGTGAAGTTCGAGACGAAGCTCTCTCCCGCGAACTGCTCCTGGTAGATCTCCAGCGCCTCCTCCTGGGAGCGCTCGGAGGTCGAGGCGATGTAGGGGGCGAGCACCTCGCCCTCGAGCGCCTGGCGCACGGAGTCGATCTGGGCGTCGGTCGCCGCGCCGCCGGCGCAGGATGCGGCCGTGGAGTGCGGGGAGCACAGGAAGATCGTCACCTGGGACTGCTCCACCAGCGTCGACTTCATGTCCATGATCTGCTTCTGCATCAGCGCGCCGGTGCCGACGAAGGTCAGCGAGACCGCCGTGACGATCACCACGGAGATGACCATCGCGATGTTGCGCCACAGGCCGGTGAGGATCTCTCCGAGGATGTACCGCGCCCTCATCGCCGCTCCCCCTCGGTCTCGTCCGTGAAGGGATCGCTCACGAAGGGCTCCTCGGCGAAGGCGTCCTCGACGAAGAGGTCCTCGTCCCGGGCCTGGAGGGCCTCGCGTTCATCGATCAGATCCTCCTCGAGCACGTCGGCCGCCGACGAGGTCCTACCGGCACCGTCCTCGACGGAGGCGGCCCCGTGGCCGGCGCCCTCGGCCGAGGCCGGCTCGGCGGGTGCGTCGCCCGGGTCCGTGCTGTCCTGCTGGTCCTCCAGCGGGTGGTCGTCGCGGTGCCCGGAGTCGTCGGGCAGGTTGCCGGAGATGACGCTGACCGGGGTGGGGGTCGCGTAGGTGCCCCGCTCCTCGTCGCGCACCACCAGGCCGCCGACCATCTCGACCACGCGGCGCTGCATCCGGTCCACGGCCGTGCGGTCGTGGGTGGCCATGACCACCGTGGTGCCGCGTTCGTTGATCTCCGCCAGCAGGTCGAGGATGCCGCCGGCGGTGGCCGGGTCGAGGTTGCCGGTGGGTTCGTCGGCCAGCAGGATCGAGGGACGGTTGACGTAGGCGCGGGCGATCGCCACGCGCTGCTGCTCACCACCGGACAGTTCGTGCGGGAGCCGCTTGCCCTTGTCCTCCAGGCCCACCATCTCGAGCATCTCGGGCACCAGGCGGCGCACCACCTTGCGCGGGGTGCCGATCACGGCGAGCGCGAACTCGATGTTCTGGTAGGCCGTCTTCGAGGGCAGCAGACGGAAGTCCTGGAACACCATGCCGATGTCGCGACGCAACGAGGGGATCTTCCACGAGGGGATCCTCGAGAGGTCCTTGCCGGCCACGTAGACGGTCCCGCGGGAGGGTGCGACCTCCTTGAGGACCATCCGCATCAGCGTCGACTTGCCCGAGCCGGAGGCTCCGACCAGGAACACGAACTCCCCGCGGGTGAACTCGATATCGAGGTTCTCCACGGCAGGGCGCTGTCCACGCATGTACGTCTTGGTGACGTCGTCGAAACGGATCACGGGTGCCTGTCACGTCTGGGGGAAGTCTTTCTTCTCCAGCGTAGGGGCGAGGTGGCCGGAATCGACGCAGGTGCAGACAGCATCCTGGTCAAAATCTGGTCAAGGGTGCGTGCCTCTGGTCACGCTCAGGGCGGCCCGCTCCCCAGACCCGCCTCAGCTGTCGGACTTGCCCTGTTCGGCGCGCCAGCGGATGCCGGCATCGATGAACTCGTCGATCTCACCATCGAACACCGAGGAGGGGTTGCCCTCCTGGTACTCCGTGCGCAGGTCCTTGACCATCTGGTACGGGTTCAGCACGTAGGAGCGCATCTGGTCGCCCCAGCTGGCCTTGACGTCACCGGCGAGCTCCTTGCGCTCGGCGGCTTCCTCGGCCTTCTTCAGCAGCAGCAGTCGGGACTGCATCACGCGCAGCGCTGCGGCGCGGTTCTGGATCTGGGACTTCTCGTCCTGCATGGAGACCACGGTGCCGGAGGGCAGGTGGGTCATGCGCACGGCGGAGTCGGTGGTGTTGACCGACTGGCCACCGGGGCCGGAGGAGCGGAAGACGTCGACCTTCAGGTCGTTCTCCGGGATCTCGACGTGATCGGTGGACTCGATCAGCGGGATCACCTCGACCGCTGCGAAGGAGGTCTGCCGGCGGCCCTGATTGTCGAAGGGGCTGATGCGCACCAGACGGTGGGTGCCGCCCTCGACGGACAGGGTGCCGTAGGCGAAGGAGGTCGAGACCTCGAAGGTCACCGACTTCAGCCCGGCCTCCTCGGCGTAGGAGGTGTCCAGGACCTTCGTGGCGTAGCCATGACGCTCGGCCCAGCGCAGGTACATGCGCATCAGCATCTCGGCGAAGTCCGCCGCGTCCACACCACCGGCGCCGGCGCGGATGGTGACCACGGCGTCACGCTCGTCGTACTCACCGGACAGCAGGGTGCGCACCTCGAGCTCGTCGAGGGTCTTGTGGATGCTGACCAGCTCGTTCTCGGCCTCGGTGAGCGTGTCGGCGTCGTCCTCCTCGGCGGCGAGCTCGACCATCACCTCGAGGTCCTCGATGCGGGAGTCGAGCTCGCTGATACGGCGACGCTCGGATTGGGCGTGCGAGAGCGCGGAGCTGACCTTCTGCGCGTTGTCGACGTCATCCCACAGATCCTGCGCGGACGCCTGCTGCTCGAGGTCGACGATCTTGGCGTCGAGCGCCTCGATGTCCGTCACCTGTTCGATCGAGGACAGGGTCGAGCGGAGCTGGGTGATCTCTGCGGAGAAGTCGATGGAAGCCACGAGGCGAGAGTCTACGGCAGGGCCCTGGACGTGCGGCGCACTGCCGGACCTCACCGCCTGCTGTGCGGGCTCAGCCGCCCGTCGCGGAGACGGACCCGGTCTGCTCCAGCAGCCAGGTGCTGAGCTCCCGGCACACCTCGACCAGCAGTTCCTCCCCGTCCGCGAGGGCGCGTTGGGTGGAGCCGGCGCGGGAGGTGAGATCCCACGCCCTGTCGATCCCGGCCTCCCCCAGCTCCTGTGCGTCGAGGGTGACCGTCCCGGCGACCGCGGCGACCGGGAGCCCTCGCCGACGGGCGCGGCGGGCCACCTCCGCCGGGCCTTTGCCCTGCAGGGTCTGGGCGTCGAGCTTCCCTTCGCCGGTGACCACCGCATCGGCGTCGGCGAGCAGCTCGTCGACGCCGACCAGCTCGAACACCGCATCGGCGCCCGAGCGCTGCACGGCACCGAGCAGGAAGAGCCCGAACCCGGTGCCCCCGGCAGCGCCGGCGCCGGGCAGGTCGCGGTGGGCGCCCATGGGGTCCAGGACGCGGGCTGCGGCGGTGAGGGTGGCATCGACCGTGCCGATCTGGGCAGGAGCGATGCCCTTCTGGGGGCCGTAGACGGCGGCCGCGCCCTCGGCACCGAGCAGAGGATTGGTGACGTCGTTGGCGGCGATCACGGTGACCTGGTCCAGGACAGCGAGCGCCGGGCCGATCTCCGCGGTGGCAAGGGCCTCCAATCCCCTCAGGCCGGGGCCGATCTCGGCACCGTCCGTGCTGCGCAGCTGGGCGCCGAGGCCCTGGAGCAGACCGGCCCCGGCGTCGGTGGAGGCGCTGCCGCCGAGACCCACCAGGAGGGTGCGGGCGCCGGAGACGACGGCTGCCCGCATCAGTTCGCCGAGGCCTCGGGTGGAGGCGCTGTGCGGGGCGAGCTCTTCGCCGGGCAGAGCATGCAGACCCACGGTCCCTGCGAGCTCCAGCACGGCCACGTCGTCCTGCAGCGCCCAGCGGGCGGCGTGGGGTCGCCCGGTGGGTCCGGTGACGGTGGTGGTGCGGGCGGTGAATCCGGCGGCGATCGCGGCGTCGACGGTGCCGTCCCCGCCGTCGGCGATGGGGCAGGACAGCACCTGGAGCTGCGGCGCGGTCTGCGCGATGCCGCGGCGCAGGGCATCCACCACCTGGGCGGCGGTCAGGGTGCCTTTGAACTTGTCCGGGGCGAGCATCACGGTGGGGGTCATCGGGCGCGGGCCTCTCCTTCGACGGTCAGCGGGATGGCGGTGCCGGTCCCTCGCGTGAACCATCCTGCCAGGGGCGGATGCGTGCGCGCGCTGAGGACCACGTGGACGGTGCCGTCGGGGTCGACGGTGACGGCGGACAGCGCGATGCCCTCGGTGCGCGTCGTCTCGTGCGGGTAGTCGCGCAGGTGCGCCTCGGCAGCGGCACGGGCGGAGCCCGAATGGATCGCGTCCCCTTCACCTGCGGTGTAGATGCGGGAGGGGTCGACCGCCTGGGCAGCGGCCAGTGCGGCACTGTCCGCGGCGTATTGGAGGCCGTTGCGCTCGAGCTGCACGCCGGTGATCGCCGTGCCGACCGCGATCACCATGAGGATGACCACCAGCACCCCGGTGGTCAGGATCGTCATCGACCCGCGGGCATCGTGCATCCGGTCCCGGAGCGTGCGGAGCATGCCGGCCCTCATGATCCCGCCCGGTACTGATCGACCTGCACGGCATGGGAAGCACCGACGGATACCGGGCCCGTCTCCCCCAGCACCGGTCCCAATCCGGGCACCGGGACCGGGATGCGCACCTGGGCGGTGACGGTCCCGCCGGGCGTCGCGCAGGGGTCCTCGCTGCAGTGGAGGGTGACGACGTCGCCGCTGGGCAGTCCGTGGTCCTCGAGGATCATGTCGGTATGCCGGGCCGTCCGTTCCATCGCACGAGCCGGGTCCGGCTCCGTGGCATGGATGCGTGCCACGTCGCGGGAGAGGGAGTCCGCGGCGAAGACGGCGGCCTGGACGTTGCCGAGGGTGAGCACGAGATAGAGGGAGGGGATGAGCAGCGCGGCGGAGAGCACCACGAATTCGACGAGTGCGTTGCCGTCCTCGGCGCCGAGCGTCCCGCTCATGACCGCTCCTCCGGGACGCGGTCGCCGCCGGTTCACCATGACTCCTCGTCGACCGATCGTCCCTGCACCGTCATCGCTCCGGTCGGACCGAACAGCCCCACCAGTGGCAATGTCGCGCTGACCTGGACCCGGATCACACCATCGGTGCCCTGCACCGCAGTGGCCTCGGCACCCAGGCCCCCGTCGAAGCGTTCCTGGACCAGCTGCTCGGCGCGTTCGGCCCCGTCCTGCGGTGACGAGCCCACCAGGGAGGCATGATGGGCTCCCTGGACTGCGGCGTCGACGAGCGTGTTGCGGGTGTGGACGATCAGTGCCGCCTGGACGATCAACAGCGCGATCATGATGATCAGCACCGCGACCATCGGGAACTCCGCGACCGCTGAACCGTCCTCGTCACCGAGCCGTCGACATCGGTGGCGGCCTCGCTCCCCGCGAGTCGTCCGTCGTGACGGCCCCGGGTCGTGACGACCGGTGCGCCACCTGTTGCGCCCCCTCCCCATGACCGTCGGATCAGAGGCTGCCGCTGAGGAACGGCGCCATCGCGTTCTGGAAGATCTGCACGATCTGATCGGAGGCCACGGCCCAGAGGGCGACCACGATCCCGGCGGTCATCAGCGTGATCAGCACCCATCCGGGCACATCACCCTGCTCTGAGGAGAGTCGGGCGAACAGTCGCTGCGGGACGGTGGCCCGCTCTGGGGTGTGTGCCCCCGCCCCGTGCTCGGGGCGGGCGCAGCGGCGTCGAGCGCTGCGATGGAGTCGGGAACGGTGAACAGTCATATCGGCCTCCTCGGCGATTTTCCCGGACCAGGGCCCGGCGATGGTGTTGCGTGGGTCGTTCTCGGACAGGTGGACGGGGCGGCGCTGGTCGGGCTGAGGGCCGGTCATAGGCTGATCTCCAGGACGGCGAGCCCGGGGAAGATCGCGAAGACGATCACCAGTGGCAGCACGAAGAACACCACAGGCACGAGCATCATGATCTCCCGCTGGCCGGCGGTCTCCATGAGCTCGCGCTTGGATTCCTCACGAGCGTCCTGCGCCTGTGCGCGCAGCACATCGGCGAGCGGGGTGCCGCGCTCGATCGCGATCGAGACGCCCTCCCCGAAGCGGCCGAGCGAGGCGAGCGGAGTCCGGGTGCCCAGCGACACGAGCGCCTGGGACACGCTGGTACCGGCACGGATGTCCGCGACCGTGGCCGCGAATTCGTCGGGCAGTGCGCCGGAGGAGGTCCGGGCGACCCGTTCCATCGCCGCGATGGGGCTCTCCCCCGCCGCGACGGCCAGTGCCAGCAGATCGGCGACGGTCGGGAACTCCCGCGCCATCCGTGACGCCCTGCGCTTGATCTCCGCTCCGAGCAGGTAGTCGCGCATCAGCACTCCGACCAGGGCAGCGAGGACGACGATGAGCAGGCCCATCAGCGGACTGGTGCCGCGCAGAGCGATCGCTGCCGCGGCGAGGACGACTCCCAGCACCATTCCGGCGGCGCCGAAGACCACCTGCTCGACGCGGAACGAGTCCGCAGACGTGCGTCGTCCGGCCAGGCGCAATCGGCGTTCGAGCTGGTCCGCCCCGCCCGTGAGCCTCTCGAGCAGCCCGAGCACACGGACAGCCACCGGGCCCATCAGGTTCTCGAGCACCAGGCGCATCCGGCTCGTGCTCCGGGGGGCCGCGAACAGCGAGTGGGAGCGTGAACGGCGGAGGTAGGGGTCCACGCGGGCGCCGAGGTCGCGGGAGCGCAACCAGGGAAGCCTGCCCAGGATCAGGAAGAGTCCCACCCCGCACAGGAGGCCGAGTCCGGCACCTGCCAGCAGTGAACCGGAGACGCTCATCGCAGCACCCTCTCGTCCTGGGGCAGCCGCGCGATCAGGAGCATCACGCGATAGGCGAGGAGCGAGGCCACTGCGCCGGCCGCGATCAGCACCAGGCCGGTCGAGGAGTCATAGGCCTGGGCGGCCTGTGGCCGTGTCGCCATCAGCGCCAGCACGATCCACGGCGCCGCCAGGGCCAGACGGGCCGCATTCACCGTCCAGGACTGGCGCGCCTCGAGCTCGGCCCGGGTGCGGGCGTCCTCGCGCAGGAAGGCGGACAAGGTGCGCAGCAGGCCGCCGAGATCCGTCCCCCCGACATCGCGGGTGATGCGCAGCGCCTCGATGATCCGGTCTCCGACCGGATCCGCCAGGCGGATCTTCAACCGGTCCAGACATGCCGCGAAGTCTCCGCTGGCCTGGTAGTCCAGGGCGTACTCGGCGAAGGCGGGGCGCAGCTCCTCCGGACCCTTCCGACTGAGCTGGGCCAGGGCCTCCGGCAGCGAGAGACCGGCTCGGATCGCAGAGTTGATGTGGTCGACCGCCTCGGGCCACACCTCCCGCATCGCGGTAGTGCGTCGCCGGGCCGCCGAGCGCAGCACCAGTACCGGAAGCATGGAGGCGACCAGGCCGATGGCCAGCGAGGGGACGACAGCGCTGGAGACCGCCCACAGCGCAGCGGCGACCACCAGACCCAGCCCGACGCTGAGCGCCGGTACAGCGGCGGGCGGGACCGTGTCGAGGCCGACCTTGATCAGATCGTCACGGAGCCGGTCCCGCCCCCTGCCGACGATTCCTCGCCCGGTGGGTGCATCATCCTGCTCCCACAGCGACCACCAGATCGACAGCAGCCCGAGGCCGGCGATCAGTCCGAGGAATGCTCCGTCGCTCATGCCGCATCCCGCCCCAGCAGTGCGCTCAGGTCGTGCCCTGCGCGTGCGAAACGGTCGGCGTGCGGTGGCCGTCCCTCACCTCGCACGAGCCGATCGTCCTGCAGGGAAAAGACGTCGGCCACCTCGATGACCTCATCCTCGACCCGGCCGCTGAGCCCGACGATCTCTCGCACGCGGCGGCGCCCGTCAGCGAACATGTCCAGATGGACGACCAGATCGATCGAGCTGGCCACCGTCGGCACGACGAAGCGGCTGGAGACGTTCTCCCCGGCGAGCAGCGGGAGGGTGCACAGCTTGGTCACCGCATCCCGGGCGGAGTTCGCGTGGATGGACGCCATGCCCGGCAAGCCGCTGTTCAGCGCGATCAGCATGTCGAGGCTCTCCGCTTCCCGCACCTCACCCACGATGATCCGGCTCGGTCTCATCCGCAGGGCCTCCTTGACCAGGCGCCGCATCGAGATCTCGCCGGTCCCTTCGAGGTTCGCCTGTCGGGTCTGCATCGCCACCACGTCACGCAGCGCGAGGTTGAGCTCGAAGACCTCCTCGATGGTGACCACGCGCTCTCGTGCACCCACCGACCTCGCGAGACAGCGCAGCAGCGTGGTCTTGCCGGCGCCGGTGGCCCCGGACGTCAGAATGTTCAGACCGCTGTCGATCGCGGCATCGAGGAAGTCCGCCGCCTGCGGGGTGAGGGAGCCGAGAGCGACCAGACCCCGGAGGTCGTACGCCTTGGCGACGAACTTGCGAATGTTGATGGCCCAGTGCTGCTGGGTGACGCTGGGGATCACGACGTGCAGACGAGAGCCGTCCGGCAGCAGCGCATCCACGAACGGAGTGCTCATGTCCAGGCGGCGACCGCTGGAGACCAGCATCCGCTCGACGATCCCGCGGACCTCGGTATCGCTGAGCACGATGGTGGTGAGCTCGCTGCGACCGTTGCGGGCGCAGAAGACCTGCGAGGGCGAGTTCAGCCAGATCTCCTCCACCGTCGGATCATCCAGCATCTCCTGCAGCGGGCCGAAGCCGCCGATCCTGGCGGCGACCTCGGCGACCATCGACTCGTCGTCGTTGCCCAGCACCGGCACCTCGCCGGAGGAGGAGCGACGGTCGTAGTCACCCATCACCTCGCGGATCAGCGGCTCCAGCTGATCGGCTCGCGCATCCAGCCCCCGTCGGCGGATCAGCTCACGCGACTCGCTCTCGATGATGGTAGCGGCGTCCATCCGATCCCCTCATGGTCCCGACCGACCGGTCCCTCGGTCCCGGAAGATATGTGACGCAGGTCGCGTCGTGCAGGCCACTGTAGGGCGAATCGAGCATTCTCGCTCCCTACTCCCAGCGAATGTGGACAACTCTCCCGGTTCTCTCCCATGGCAGGATGGGAGCTGTCCGTGAGCCACCCGACCCCAGGAGCTTCCTCATGGCCGACTCCGCCGCGAAGAGCGACGACGCCCCGAAGCTGTCCGGAACCACCGTGAAGTACATGGCCAAGCGTGTGCTCACCGAGTTCCTGCGCGACGGCGGCACCGATCAGGCCGCGAAGCTCACCTACTTCATGGTGCTCTCGATCGCGCCCACCTTGCTGGCCATGTTCTCGCTCGCCGCGCTCCTGCTGTCCGGGATCAAGGACCAGATCGCCGCGCTGATCAAGGAGGCGATCGCCTCCGGCGCGGGGGGCAGCGGGATGAAGGTCGGCGGCGCCGTCGACTCCACGCTCGACTCCCTGATGGGCTCCTCGACCGGCGGCACGATCGCACTGATCATCGGTATCGCCACGGCCCTGTGGTCCGCCTCGGCGTACATCAAGGCCTACGGCCGGGTCGCGAACCACATCTACGAGGTGCCCGAAGGCCGGGGGCCGATCCGTATGAACGGCACCATGCTCGCCCTCACGGTGGCGCTGATCCTCGGCATCCTGCTGCTGCTGGTCTCGTTCCTGCTCAGCGAGTCGATCGTCGACAGCCTGCTGGGGCCGATCGCCTCCACCATCGGCGCGGAGGGCGTGCTGGCCTTCCTGATGGAGTCATTCCTGCCGATCTGGGTCTGGGTGAAGTGGCCGGTCATCCTCGTGCTCGCCTTCGCACTGATCTCGCTGCTGTACTGGGGCGCCCCCAACGTCGACAAGCCCTTCCGCTTCATCTCCCCCGGCGGAGTGTTCGCCATCCTCGGCATCGGCGTCGCCGCGGTCGCCCTGTCGATCTACATGAGCACCGTCGCCGGCTACTCCAGCTACGGCGCCATCGGCGGTGTCATGGCGGCGCTGTTCGCCCTGTGGGTGATCAACATCGTGATCATCATGGGCGCGGAGGTCGACGCCGAGTACGAGCGCGCTCGCGAGCTCGCGGCCGGCAGACCGGCGGAGGACTCCCTGACCCTGCCCCTGCGCGGAACCTCCGGCGCGGAGAAGGCGGAGGCCAAGCACGAGAAGATCGTCGACGAGGGCCGGGACATCCGCCTGCAGAACCT
Organism: Brachybacterium sp.; assembly: GCA_030457675.1. Classification (GTDB taxonomy): domain Bacteria; phylum Actinomycetota; class Actinomycetes; order Actinomycetales; family Dermabacteraceae; genus Brachybacterium. Next base: position 21,058 of record JAKDUN010000007.1, read on the forward strand.
CCATCACGACGCCGAGGCCTACACCGGTGAGGCCGCCCGCCTCACGCCGCGCCATGGCGTGCCCGCCGTCGACCCCGACTCCGACACCTCGGACCCCGGCACCTCCGCGAAGGACGACTGAGATGTGCGGGCGCTTCGCCTTCTTCCAGGAGATCGAACCGCTGGTGGATGATCTCGGCGCGGTGGACCTCACCGATCCGCATCTGCGCAGCCGCTGGAACATCCCGCCCACCGCCCCGATCCACGTGGTCACCGAATCGGTCGACCAGGACACCGGCGAGGTGCTGCGGGCGCTGCGGATCGCGCGCTGGGGCCTGCTGCCCCCGTTCGCGAAGGAGGCCTCGTTCTCCTCCCGCACCTTCAACGCCCGCCGGGAGACCCTCGGTGAGAAGCCCAGCTTCCGCGGCAGCCTGGGCCGCTACCGGGCGATCGTCCCGATGGACGGCTACTACGAGTGGGTCAGGGACGGCGGCAAGCGCAAGCAGCCCTTCTTCATCGCGCCGGCCGACCGCTCGCCGCTGTACATGGCCGCCCTGGTCTCCTGGTGGAAGGGCCCGGGAGGTCACGAGGGCCCGGCCGCGAGCGCGGACGGCGCCTTCCTCCTGTCCGCCACGATCATCACCCGGGAGGCGAGCGGCGAGCTCGCCGAGATCCACGACCGCACCCCGGTGATGCTGCGCCGCGACCAGATCGATCCCTGGCTCGACACAGCCATGGACGACCGCCACGATGCCCAGGCCTGGATCCTGGACGACACCCATCTGCTGGACGACGCGAGGCTCGCCCTCCGGGAGGTGGATCCGGCGGTGGGCACGGTGGGCAACGACGGTCCGGAGCTGCTGGAGCCTCCACAGACCCTGCTGTGACGCGCGCCGCCCATCCACCGGGCCGGATCCGACCGCGGTCTGACGCGCGTGTGACCGTCGCCGCCGTACCGTCGTGGCCATGACCGACGGCACCGCACAGCATCCGGACGCTCCCTCGCGGCGCGCCCGGCTCCGCGACCCGTTCCGCTGGATCATCGAGCACCCGTCCACGGTCGATCTGATCGTGTTCGGCGGTGCCGCATTCCTGGTGCTCGTCTTCTCCCTCGGAACCGGCGCCAGCTTCTGGTGGGGCCTGTACTCGGCCGCGATGATCGCTGCGGGGGCCCTGTGTCGCACGCGACCGCTGACCGGCGTCGTCATCATCGGAGTGCTCGCCGTGGCGCACCTGCTGATGCTCGTCCCCGTGGTCCTCGGCGATGCGATGACCTTCTACGCGATGTTCTGCGCCGTCGCCTACGGCAGACCGGTGGTGCACGGCATCGGGGTCGCCGCCGGGATGCTCGGCGTCCTGGCACAGGCCCTCTTCTGGGGCATTCAGGCCCTGCTGGACGAGTACGGCGGGCTGGGCGCGGCCACCACCAGCTTCGTGATGCTGCTGATCGTCGGCACCATCACCATCGTCGCGATCTGGGCGCTGGCGAACCTGCAGCGCGCACGGGTGCGGCAGCTCGCGCTGACCCAGGAGCGGGCCCAGCAGGAGATACGTGAGCGGGAGCAGCGCACCGCGCTCGCCGTCGCCGATGAGCGCGCCCGCATCGCCCGCGAGATGCACGACGTGGTCGCCCACTCCCTCTCCGTGATCATCGCGCAGGCCGACGGCGGCCGCTTCGTGGCCGGGCAGAAGCCCGAGAAGGCCGCCGAGGTGCTCGGCACCATCGGCGAGACCGGCCGGGCCGCGCTCGCCGACATGCGCTCCCTGCTGGGCGTGCTGCGTCAGGAGGACGAGACCAGCTTCGGCCCGCAGCCGGGCCCGGAGATGCTCCCGGACCTGCTCGAGCGGGTGCGGACCGCGGGCCTGTCCGTCGACCTCGAGATCGACGGAGCGCTGGACGATCTCCCCCAGGCCCTCGGGGTCTCTCTGTTCCGCCTGGTCCAGGAGTCCCTGACCAATGTGCTCAAGCACGCCGGTCCCGGAGTCTCCGCCGCAGTACGGATCCTCCGCTCATCGCAGCAGCTCGTCGTCGAGGTGCTCGACGATGGACAAGGCACCGACCCCGCCTCCGACGGGCAGGGCCACGGCCTGACCGGCATGCGCGAGAGGATGTCCGTGTTCGGCGGGACGCTCCAGGCGGGCCCGCTCCCCTCCCGCGGCTATCGGGTGCGGGCCACCGTGCCGTTGACAGAATCTGAGAGTCCCGCAGTGCGGGACGACGAGCCGCCTGCCGAGGAGCCGCGACCCCAGGCGCCCTCCGCACCGCAAGCGACCTCCGCTCCGCAGGCGCCCCCCGCACCGTCACGTCCCGACCGTCGCCACCCAGGAGGACTCCGATGACCGAATCCCTCGACCACCCGCTGCGCATCGCCCTGGTCGACGACCAGCCGCTGGTCCGGGCCGGATTCGCGATGGTCATCGACTCCCAGGACGATATGGAGGTCATCACCCAGGCCTCTGATGGCGCCGCCGCCGTCGATGCGCTGCGCGCCCGCGCGGTCGACGTGGTGCTGATGGACGTGCGCATGCCCCGCCTGGACGGGATCGAGGCCACCGCCGAGATCCTCGCCCGGGCCCCGGAGGGCAGGGCCCCGAAGATCATCGTGCTGACCACCTTCGACCTGGACGAGTACGTGGTCTCCGCGATCCGCGCCGGCGCCAGCGGCTTCCTGCTCAAGGACGCCCAGCCCGAGCACCTGCTGGGGGCGATCCGCACCGTGCATCGCGGGGATGCGGTGATCGCGCCGTCGGCCACCCGCCGACTGCTCGAACGGGTGGTGTCCACCCCCGAGCCGGCGGAGCAGGACGCCGCCGTCCTCGCCCCCCTCACCGACCGGGAGCGCGAGGTGCTCTCCCTAATGGGTCGCGGCTTCTCCAACCAGGAGATCGGGGCGGAGCTGTTCGTCGCCGAAGCGACGGTGAAGACGCACGTGGGCCGGGTGCTCGCGAAGCTCGGCGCCCGCGACCGGGTGCAGGCCGTGATCATCGCCTTCGAGACCGGACTGGTCGCCCCCGGCGCGCACTGACCGCTCCCAGCCGACACCGTGGCCACCGCGTCATGCCACGGTATGACCCGGCCGGGCCCCGGGCCCCGCCACCGCCCTCACACACCCGACCACGGGGGGACGACACGCAGGTGACGTGCACAGGAACATGGTTCTCGACCCCGCACACCGCTCGTGAAGGACTCGTCGATGACCACCGCTGACCAGGCCGCTCCCCCGACCTCCTCGGGCCGCTCCGCCTCCGCCCTCGTCGCCCAGGACGTGACCCGCCGCTACGGCACCGGCGCGGGCACCGTCACCGCGCTCGATGCGGTATCCCTCGACCTCGCCCGCGGTGCCTTCACCGCGATCATGGGCCCCTCCGGTTCCGGGAAGTCCACGCTCCTGCACGTCCTGGCCGGGCTGGATGCCGTCGATGAGGGATCGATCCAGCTGGAGGGCACCGAGATCACCGGCCTCGGCGATGATGCGCTGACCCGGCTGCGCCGCGAACGGATCGGTTTCGTCTTCCAGTCCTTCAACCTGCTGCCGATGCTGAGCGCCGAGCAGAACATCCTGCTGCCCCTCGAACTCGCCGGCTCCAGGGTGGACCGCGCCTGGCTGGACACCATCACCTCCGCATTCGGTATTGCCGACCGGCTCACCCACCTGCCCTCACAGCTCTCCGGCGGCCAGATCCAGCGTGTCGCGATCGCCCGCGCCCTGGTGACCTCCCCGGCCGTCGTCTTCGCCGACGAGCCCACCGGCAACCTCGACTCCCGCACCACCGAGGAGGTGCTCGACTTCCTGCGACTCTCGGTCGACGAGTTCGGACAGACCGTCGTCATGGTCACCCACGAGCGCGACGCCGCCGAGCGTGCCGATCGGATCCTCTCCCTGGCCGACGGCCGGATCGCGAGCGACGAGCACCTGCGAGGACAGCGCTGATGGCCCGCCGCAGCCCCGTGAAGCTCACCCCGCTGCGACGCCACGTCGCCGCCGCCCTCACCATCGCCCTGTCCTGTGCTTTCGTCGCCGTCATGCTGCTGGCCGGGAACATCGTGCAGGCCTCGCTGCGCTCCGAGGCCGCCCAGCAGTACGACGGCGCCGATCTCGAGATCACGCGCGAGCTGACCGAGGACGACTGGGCATCGCGCACTCCCCTGCCCGCCCCCCAGGTCGAGGGCGCAGACGCAGTCTGGCCCGAACCCGGCACCCATCTCGCCCTCGGCTCCCCGGAGGCGGAGGCGTTCCTCCAGGTCACCATGCAGCCCCCGGGCCGGGCACCGGATCTCGCCGAGGGAGTTCCGGCCGTCGACGGCTCCGAACTCGTCCTGGATCGGAGCGCCGCGGACACCCTCGAGGTGGGCCTCGGAGACTCCGTCACCCTGCCCGCCGACTTCTCGCCCGACGGGAAGGAGCGTCCCCTGACCGTGGTCGGCATCGCCCCCGCGCCCGAGGGCGCCGTCTTCGGCGCGACGCCCCGACTGCTGGTGAGCGACGCGAACGCGGAAGCGCTGCTGGGCCCGGGGGCCGGCACCCTCACCGACACCTGGTTCGCCTCCGTCCCCGAGGGCACCGACCCCGCAGCGATCGCCGAGCGCGTCGACGGCACGGACGGGCTGTCCGTGCGCACCACCGAGGCGGCCGAGCAGGAGGCGGCCGAGACGATGATGCGAGGATTCGCCGCACTGGGCATGGTCCTCGCCGCCTTCGTGGTGATCGCTCTGTTCACCAGCGCCGTGGTCATCGCCAACACCTTCGCGGTGACCATCGCCCAGCGCACCCGCTCGCTGGCTCTGCTGCGCACCCTGGGTGCCACCCGCTCGCAGGTGCGCGGCGTGGTGCTGCGCGAGTCCGTCGTGGTCGGTCTGCTCGGCGCGGTGGCCGGCGTGCTCGGCGGTCACCTGCTGGCACAGGCGGCACTGGCCGCGGCCGCCGGGGTCGGCTGGCTCGACGGCGTGATGATCGTGCCGGTCAGCCTGCTCTCCCTCCTGGTGCCGGTGATCACCGGCGTGCTGATCACGCTGCTGGCGAGCCTCGCACCGATGCGTGCGGCGACTCGGGTGGCCCCTCTGCAGGCGCTGCGCCCGGAGCCGCCGGCCCAGCGTCGCGGACTCCGCGTCCGGGGCGTGCTCGGGCTGGTCGCCGTCGTGCTCGGTATCGCCGCCCTGGCGGCGGGCACCGGACTCGCGCTGTCAGGTCGTCCCACGCCCGGAATCCTCGCCGCGATGTTCGGCGGAGTGGTCAGCTTCACCGGTGTCCTGCTGACGCTGGTGGTGCTCACCCGTCCGCTGTCGGCACTGCTCGCGAGGATCGTCGGCCGACTCGGCGGGCTGCCCGCCCGGATCGCCGGCGCGAACGTGGCCCGCAATCCGCGGCGCAGCGCCGCCACCATCTCCGCCCTGCTGATCGGGACCACCCTGATGACGATGATGGCCGTCGGCGCCCGCACCGCCGAGGCGACCCTCACCTCGGAACTGGACTCCCGGCGCCCCATCGACCTGGTGATCAGCACGGGAGAGATGCCGCAGGACGCTCCGGAGCAGATCGCCGCGATCGCCGGCATGGACTCGGCCCACGCCTCCGCCCGCGGTGACATCGAGGTGGGCGGCTCCGAGCCCATGACCCTCTACTCGGTCACGCCAGAGGCGCTGCAGGAGACCTCCCACCGGCCGGAGATGGCTGAGGAACTGGTCGACGGGGTGGTGCTGCTCGGCCAGGAGCGCGCCGAGCGATTCGGGCTCGAGGACGGCCAGGAGCTCGAGATCCGGGGCGCTGATGGCTCGCTGCACGAGCTGCGGGTCCAGGTCGACGCGAACCTGCAGATGTCGATGGTCACCCCCGCCACGCTCGAGGGCCTTCTGGGAGCGGAGACCCGACCCGTGGTGCTCGCGGACTTCGCGGATCGCGGCAGCGAGGCCCGCGAGGGCGTCGACCTCCGCGAGATCATGAGTTCGGTGGAGGAGGTCTCTTCCGGTACCGGCTTCTCCGAGGTGTCCGTGGTCGCCGGCGGCGCCGAGCGGGAGTCCTACGGGCAGATCCTCGCCATACTGCTGGGCCTCACGGTCGCGCTCCTGACGGTCGCCGTGCTGGTGGCGCTGGTCGGCGTGGCCAACACGCTCAGCCTGGGCGTCATCGAGCGCACCGGCGAGAACGCTCTGCTGCGGGCGCTGGGCACCACCCGTGGGCAGATGCGGGCGATGCTCGGCTGGGAAGGGATCCTGCTGGCCCTGGTCGGTGCGGTGCTGGGCCTCGCCCTGGGCAGCCTGTACGGGGTGCTCGGCATCAACGCGCTGCTGGGCTCGGCCTTCCCCGTCTCGATCACCATCCCGTGGGCCCAGCTCGGCCTGGTGCTGGTGCTCGCCGTGCTGGCCGGCGCGCTGGCCTCGGTCCTGCCGGGACGGACGGCCGCGCGCACCGCTCCTGCCGCGGCCCTGGCCGACGCGGAGTGACGTCCCCGCGGTCGCTTCCGTCGTGGCGGCGAGGTCGGCAGGGATGAGCTCGGCCGGCACGACGACGGGCCCCCCACCCGGCGGGGGGGGGGGGGGGGCCGGCGCGTGGTGGGGGGGGCCCGGCGGCGGCCGGCCGACCCCCCCGCCCCCCGGGGG
>JAKDUN010000212.1 GCA_030457675.1 Brachybacterium sp.
GTCGGGGCGGGGCGGGGTCTCAGGCACGGCGGCCAGTGTACGAGGTCAGCCGCGCGAGCGCGGGCCGCGCCGCACCACGGACCCCTGCGGCAGGGAGTCGAGATCGTCCCCTCCGGAGCGGGAGCCCATGACACCGCTCGGGGACATGTCGGCCCGGCCGGTGCGGTGAGACTTGGCGCCGCGCCCGGGGCGGGTCTCTCGGCCGCCGCGGTGCGGTCTCTCGGATCTCAGGTCCTCGGGCTCGTCGTCGCCCTCCTCCTCGCCGGGGGCGGAGATCAGGAACATGCCGAAGGTCGCAGGCCGCTCGGTGAGCAGCTCGAGCCGGCCGCCGTCGTCCTCGACCAGAGTGCGGGCCAGCGCCAGGCCCACACCGGTGCCGCTCGAGCTGCGCCCGGAGACGGAGCGCTCGAAGATCTGCGCGCCGAGCTCCGAGTCGATCCCACTGCCCTCGTCCGCGACCTCGACGACGGTCGAGTGGTCGTTGCGGCGCACCTTGACCGTGGTGCGGCCGCCGCCGTGGGCGAGGGCGTTCTCGATGAGGGTCGCGATCACCTGGGTGAGCGGACCGGTGGAGCCCCAGACCGCGGCGGTGCGCGGCACCTGCACCCGCAGCTCTCGGCCGGCGCGGCGATAGGCCGGCGACCACTCCTCGCTCTGCTGGGTCAGCACGCTGCGCAGATCCACCACACCGGGGGTGCGGCGCTGGGAGGAGCGGGGGGCGTTGATGAGGTCGTGGACCACCTCGGTGAGGCGATCGATCTGCTCCAGGGAGATACGGGCCTCTTCACGCACCCATTCCTCGGAGCTGACGGCGAGGATCTCGTCCAGTCGCATGGACAGGGCGGTCAACGGAGTGCGCAGCTGGTGGGAGGCGTCGGAGGCGAGGCGGCTCTCGGCCTCGAGTCGCTCGTTGAGCATCGCGCCGGAGCGGGCGAGCTCCTCGGCCACGTCGTCGATCTCGGAGATGCCCGAGACGTTCCAGGGGCCGCGCGAACGACCCGATCCCATCTCCTCAGCGCGCCTGCTGAGCCGAGCCAGCGGCATCGAGATGCGCTGCGCCTGCCATAGCGCCACCGACACACCGATCGACAGCGCCGCCAGTCCGGCGACGATGATCAGCACCCAGGCGCTCGCGGTGTGGGCGCGCACGTCGGAGTCCGGGATGTACACCGAGACGGACTGCCCGAAAGCACCGTTGGTGTTCTTCTTCAGCGGGTTCTCCCCCGGCGAGTCACCGGCGGTGTAGGTGACGTCCTCGTAGGTGACGGAGACGGCGATGCTCAGATCCGACTGCGCATCGACGTGCCGCTGCAGCAGCGCCTCGTCGATCTCCCCGCCCTCCTGGAGCCGGGTCTCGGTGTCGACGCGGACCCGGTCGAGGATGACCCTCGCCTGGTTGCTGAGGTTCTGCTCGACCAGCTGGAGCCAGGAGTAGCCCAGCGGGATGCCGAGCATGAGCACGGCCAGCAGCACGGTGATGATGGTGGCCTGCAGCACGCGCTGCCGCACGGGTCAGCTCTCCGCGCCGGTCTCGAAGCGGAACCCCACACCCCTCACCGTGGTGATCCGGCGGGGATCAGTGGCATCATCGCCGAGCTTGCGGCGCAGCCAGGAGACGTGCATGTCGAGGGTCTTGGTGGAGCCCCACCACTCGGCGCCCCATACCTCGCGCATCAGATCGTCGCGGGTCACGACGCTGCCGGAATCCCGCACCAGGACGGTGAGCAGGTCGTACTCCTTGGCGGAGAGGCTCAGTTCCTCGCCGTCGGCGTAGGCGCGGCGGGCGGAGACGTCCAGGGTCACGCCGTTGACGTCGAAGTTGTCGCCGGACTCCTCCATGGCCTGGGAGCGCCGCATCAGGGCCCGGATGCGCGCCTGCAGCTCTCCGAGGCGGAAGGGCTTGGTGACGTAGTCATCGGCGCCGGCGTCGAGGCCCACGACCGCATCGACCTCGTCGGCCCGAGCGGTGAGGATCAGGATCGGGCACTCCAGCCCGCCCTTGCGCAGGCGCCGGGCGACCTCGAGACCGTCCAGATCCGGCAGGCCGAGGTCCAGGATGACCAGGTCGATCGAGTCGGCCCCGGCGGCGATCGCCAGCGCGTCCATCCCTCGGGAGGCGCGCGTGACGGTGTACCCCTCCCGGTCCAATGCACGGGAGAGGGGTTCAGCGATGGCGGAGTCGTCCTCGACGAGAAGCAGTCGTGTCACGCGGTCCATCCTACGACGATGCCAGCAGGGTCTGCCCCGGACCGGGGTCCGACCGGGCACGCCCCCATCATCACAGTTCCCGCAGCCCCAGCGGCATCTGCGAGGTCAGCGGGCGCGTTCACAGGCCCAGATCCAGAGGTGCGGAGCGGTCCCGCCGCATCTCCCGGACGTGGATGTCGCCGATCCCGTGGAGCTCGACCTCCTCGCCGTCGGTGAACGAGAAACCGCCGGGCAGTGCCTGTTCGACTTCGGCACTGGTGTCCGCATCGACCACCACCGTGCCGGGCCGGGCGACCGACTCCATGCGGGCGGCGAGATTCACGATCGGTCCGAAGACATCCCCGTAGCGGGAGAACATCGATCCCCAGGCCAGGCCCACTCTGATCGGCGGGAGCTGCTGGGACTCGGTGATCGCCTCGGCGAGGCTCACGGCGATCTGGGCGCCGTCCTCCGGCGTGTCGGCCAGGAACATGATCTCGTCGCCGACGGTCTTGACCACTCGGCCGCCGCCGACGGAGATGACGTCGCGGCTGAGGGACTCGAAGCGGCCCACCATGTCGGCGAGCTCGGTGCCGGGCAGGTCCTGGGCGATCCGGGTGAACTGGACCAGGTCCGCGAAGCCGATGGCCCGCTGCAGCGGGAACAGCTCGTCGGTGTCGCGGTGCAGCACCTCGCTGCCGGCGCGGGCGGCGTAGGCGGCGAGCTGGCGGCGGAACGTGAACATCACCTGCGACTCGAAGGTCTCCAGCAGCTCCGGGATCGAGTCCACCATCTGTTGACGTGCCTGGGCGTCATCGAGCCCGTCGGCGTACTTCGCCTCGTCCACCAGCGCCTCGGTGATCCACATCGCCAAGCGCCCCATGTGGAAGCCCAAGCCGCGGGAGATGCTGGAGAAGGCGCGTTCGCTGAGCACACCCTCCTCCACGATCGCGGCCAGGTCCCCGATCGCGTAGGCGTCCTCGTCGGTGAACACCACGGTGTCCTCGTCGACCGGGGTGAAACCGAGCGACCGCCAATAGACGGAGGTGAGCCGCTCCGGGATGTCCTGCTGCTGGGAGAGATCACGGCGGGAGTACTTGCGCGGGCCCTGCAGCAGGATCTTCTCGAGCGCGCCGACGCTGCGGCGCACGGCCGCGAAGCGCCGATTGAGGTCGAGGATCTCCTGATCGTCCAGGGAGCCCGTCTCAGCATCGTCCTGCGAGAGGTCGGGCAGCTCCGCGGTCTCCACCGGGACGGCCTCCTGCGGCGCCGACGGCTCCTGCGTCGGGGCAGCCCCCGCGGGATCCGTGGTGCTCTCCCGGTCTTCCATGCCTCCGGTCACGTGCCGTACTCCTCATGCTCGATGCTCTGTGCATCGCGTGTCGTGGGCCGGACGGGTTCGTCCGGTCGCAGGTGCCGCACATCACCGACGTCCACTGCCGTCCGATCGCCTCCGGCGAGGTCGACCACCAGACGGCCGTGCACGTCGATCATCCGGGCCATGCCGTGCAGGGAGGGCGGATGCGCTCCGCTCGTCCCCGCCTCCCCCAGAGGGTCGACCCGCACCGCACGCCCCACTGTGAGGCACGTCATAGTGTAGCGCTCGTGGGTGCCGGCCGAGACCCCGTCTCCCCCCGTGGACTCCAGTCGGGTCAGCTCCCTCGCCAACGCTGTGGCCAGCGCCGATTCGAGACGCTCCCGCAGAGCCCCGTCCGGTTCCTCGTCGGGGCCCGCTGTCTCCTCGGCGCCGAGGCCCTCACCCGGGCCCGGCCGTACGCCGGCTCGGCCGCGCAACCAGGCCGCGCCGGGCACGGCCCGGCCGTCGGCCTGCAGGACCGGTCCGCGCAGGTTCATGCCGATGCCCAGCAGCACGAGCTCCGGTCCGCGGGCCTCGACGAGGATCCCCCCGAGCTTGCGGCCGTCCTCGGTGTGCAGGTCGTTGGGCCATTTCAGGCCGATCCGGGCGCGCTCGTCCCCGGGCTCCCCCAGCACCTGGTCCAGGGCGGTGATCGCCGCGATCCCGGCGGCCAGGGAGAACCACCCCCGGCGGTCCGGGGCGAGCCGGCTGCGATGGACATAGGTGAGGGCGAGGCTCGCTCCCTCGGGGCTCGCGAAGGTACGGCCCAGTCTCCCTCGCCCACCGCTCTGGTGCCGGGCGGTCAGCGCGAAGGGCGCCTGCTGCCCGTCGGCGGCGCGTCGTGCGGCCTCGTCCTGGGTGGAGGTGACCGTGCCCAAGCGGAGGATCTCGAGCGGCCCTCGCGCCGCGGCGTCCGTCCGTCCCCTCACGTCTCCCTCCGCTCCTGCCTCGCCGGCTGCCTTCTCGCGGCTGGGCTGCCGCCCCGTGCCGCCGTGACGGCCCGCCCCGCCGGCGGCACGGCAGGACCGGGCATCATCCTCGGATGTGGGTAGCGTAGTATCCCGGTGTCCATCCGCCGGAACAGATGGCGGCCTCGCCGGCCGCAGCAGGAGGCTCCGTGACCGACGCTCCGCGGCCGCTCACCACCGCCCAGCGACTCGAGGACCTGCGTGAGCGCGATGCCGCTGCGGTCTCCGCCGCTGATGAGATCGCGGTGCAGAAGCAACATGCCCGTGGCAAGAAGACGGCCCGCGAACGCATCTCCGATCTGCTGGACGACGGCTCCTTCGTGGAGACCGATCGGTTCGTGCGCCACCAGGCCCGCAATTTCGGCATCGATCGCAAGCGCCCCGACGGCGACGGGATCATCACCGGCTACGGCACCATCGACGGCCGCCAGGTCTGCGTGTACTCGCAGGACTTCACCGTCTTCGGCGGCTCGCTCGGCGAGGCCCACGGCCGCAAGATCCAGAAGATCCAGGATCTCGCCCTGAGCACGGGCGTGCCGATCATCGGCATCCTCGACGGCGGCGGCGCCCGCATCCAGGAGGGCGTGGCCTCGCTGGCCATGTTCGCCGGCATCTTCAAGCGCAACACCCGCGCCTCCGGGGTGATCCCGCAGATCTCCCTGATCATGGGGCCGGCTGCGGGCGGTGCCGTGTACTCCCCGGCGCTGACGGACCTCATCGTGATGGTCGAGAAGACCTCGCACATGTTCATCACCGGCCCGGACGTGATCCGGACGGTCACCGGCGAGGACGTGGGCTTCGAGGAGCTCGGCGGGGCGCGCACCCATTCCTCCCGCTCCGGGGTCGCCCATTACATGGCGCCCGACGAGGCCGAGGCCATCGAGTACGTCAAGGACCTGCTGAGCTATCTGCCGGCCAACACGCTGAGCCCGGCGCCCTCGTTCCCGGCCCCCTTCGAGGAGG
>JAKDUN010000213.1 GCA_030457675.1 Brachybacterium sp.
CTGCAGGGCAGCGCCCCTGCCCCAGCGACGAACCGCCCACCACCTCAGGGAGAACCATGAGCCACAAGGACGCCCTCCGCACCGACGCCGCACCGCAGCCCGCGGGCCCCTACAGCCAGGCGATCGTGACCGGCGACCTGCTGTTCACCGCCGGCTTCGGCCCGCAGGACCCGACCACGGGCGCGGTGGCGGACACTGTCGCCGAGCAGACCCGGCAGGTGCTGCGGAACCTCGAGGCGGTGCTCGCCGAGAGCGGCGCCACGCTCGACGATGCACTCAAGGCGACCGTGCACCTCGCGGATCTCGCGGATGCCCCGGAGTTCAACGAGGCCTACCGCGAGTTCTTCACCGAGCCCTACCCGGTGCGCACCACCGTCGGCTCCCAGCTGGCGAACATCCTGGTCGAGATCGACCTGGTGGTCCGGATCCCCAGCTGATCCCGGCCCGGCGGCGGAGCCGGTGCGCCGCGAGCCCGCCGCCGGTCCGAGCGGTCGGTCCCTTGGGACATCCCGGCCGGGGGCGTAGCGTGCGGGGCGGGACACGCACCCCACCGCAGGGGCCTGGTCGCTGTCCCGGCCGACGACAGGAGACCATCATGGGCCCGAACGTCACGATACGGTCGCTGGAGACCGCCGTCCCCGCCACCGAGCTCCGCCAGAGCGAGGTGCGCGACGCCCTGGCCGTGCAGCCGGATCTCTCCCGTCTCGGGAAGCGGCTGGTCAGCACCTCGTTCGACGTCTCCGGCATCGAGCGCCGCTTCAGCGCCCTCACGGAATGGCACGGGGTGACCGGCGGCGAGGAGCCCGTGTTCTTCGAAGCGGAGACCGGTCGGTTCCTGAACCCGCCCACCGGCGCCCGCAACCAGGTCTACGAGCGGGAGGCCACGGTGCTCTTCACCCAGGTCTCGGCCGCGGCGCTCGAGGCCGCCGACGGGATCTCCGCCGAGGACGTCACGCACGTCATCACCGTCTCGTGCACCGGCTTCTTCGCCCCGGGCCCCGATTACCGGATCGTGCGCGACCTCGGCCTGGATCCCGCTGTGCAGCGCTACCACCTGGGGTTCATGGGCTGCTACGCGGCGCTGCCGGCTCTGCGCCAGGCCCAGACCATCTGCCGTGCGGAACCGGACGCGGTGGTGCTGGTGGCCACCGTCGAGCTGTGCACCCTGCACGTGCGCACCTCCAACGACCCCGACACCATCGTCGGCTCCTCCCTGTTCGCCGACGGCGCCGCCGCCGCGATCATCACCGGGAAGGACCTGCCCGCGAGCACCCCGCTGCTGCAGCTGGACCACTTCGAGACGGTGCTGACCCCGGTGGGCGAGGAGGCGATGGCCTGGCGCATCGGCGATCACGGCTTCGAGATGGTGCTGGGCACCTATGTCCCCCACATCATCGACGAGCACATCACCGGCGCCCTGGTGCCGCTGCTCGCCCACGAGCCCGCGCTCGCGGAGCATCCCCATCGCGACATCGAGCACTGGGCGATCCACCCCGGCGGCCGCAGCATCCTCGACAAGGTCGAGGCCAAGCTCGATCTCACCGAGGCCCAGCTCGTGCCCGCCAGGGAGACGCTGCGCGACTTCGGCAACATGTCCAGCGCGACCGTGATGTTCGTGCTCCAGCACATCCTGCGCTCCGTGCCCGCCGGCCGCCGCGAACGCGTGTGCGCGATGGCCTTCGGGCCGGGGCTGACAGTGGAGACGGCGCTGCTGACCACGATCGGGACGCCCGACCAGTGATCCTGCCCTCCCTCGCCATCCGCGACCAGCACGCACGGGAGCGGATGGACGACCCCACCTGCGATCCGCGCCGGCTCGCCCGCACCTACGCCTCCTTCCGCCTGGTCAACGCCATGGTCGCCGGCTGGCGGACCGCCTATCGCCGTCACCTGCGACCACATCTGCGCGCCGAGGGGACCACCACGCTGCTGGACGTCGGCTGCGGCGGCGGGGACGTGGCCCGGGCCCTCGGGCGCTGGGCCCGCCGGGACGGCTACGACCTGCGCGTGACCGGTATCGACCCCGATCCGCGGGCCCACGACTGGGCGCGGCGTCGGCCGCCGGTCGAGGGTGTGCAGTTCCGTCGGGCGCTCTCGAGCGAGCTGGTCGCGGGCGGTGAGCGCTTCGACCTGGTGATCTCCAACCACCTGCTCCACCACCTCGACGAGCAGCAGCTGGAGGGCCTGCTCGAGGACTCCTCGCGTCTTGCCCGCCGCACGGTGGTGCACAGCGACATCCGGCGCGGACGCCTCGCCCATACCCTGTTCTCCGTGCTCACCTGGCCGCTGTTCCCCGGCACCTTCATCCGCGAGGACGGCCTGACCTCGATCCGCCGCAGCCACACCGCACCCGAGCTGCGCGCCCGGGTCCCGTCCGGCTGGACGGTGAGCGCGCCGGGACGATTCCGTCTGCTGCTCCTGCGCGAGGCTCTCGCCCCGCAGCGACGATGACGGGCCCGGTCCAGGAGGGCGAGTGCGCGGTGCTGATCGTCGGCGCCGGGCCCACGGGACTGCTCCTGGCCTGCCTGCTCGCCCGGCGCGGCGTGGCGGTGCGCGTGCTGGAGCGGCGCACGGCGCCCACGGTCAGCTCACGCGCCATCGGCCTGCACCCGCCGGCGCTGCGGGCCCTCGCCGAGCTCGGCCTGGAGCGCGAGGCGGTCGCTCTCGGCGAGCGGATCCGCGTCGGCCGTGCGCGGTGCCGGGACCGGGACCTGGGCTCGATGGACTTCCGCCGGGCCCGGCGGCACCGAGGATTCGTGCTCAGCCTGCCCCAGAGCCGCACCGAGGACCTGCTGATCGTGCGCCTCACAGCCCTCGCCCCCGTGGCGCTGAGCTGGGGTTGGGAGGTGAGGGACCTGCAGGACTCCCCGAGCGCCGTCACCGTGACCGCGCAGCGCAGCAGCGGCGGGGCCGGCACCCTCCACCTGCGGGCAGGCCTCGTCGTCGGCGCCGACGGCTCCCGCTCCCGGGTGCGAACGCTGCTCGGGATCACCGCTGCCGGACGCGACTATCCCGATGCGTACCTGATGGGCGACCTCGCCGATCCCTCCGGGCAGGAGTCGGAGCGCGAGGCGGTCGTCCACCTCGAGTCCGGCGGGGTCGTGGAATCCTTCCCGCTGCCCGGCGGTCGGCGACGCTGGGTCGTGCACACGGGCACGAGCATCACCGATCCCACGCCCGCCGCTCTGGTCGCCCTGGTCCGCGAACGCACCGGCACCGTCCTGGACCCCGCGACGACCACCATGCTCAGCGCCTTCACGGTGCGTCGCCGCACGGCACGGCGCCTGCTGTCGGGCCGCTGCGTGCTGCTGGGCGACGCCGCGCACGAGATCAGCCCGATCGGTGGGCAGGGCATCACGCTGGCCTGGCTGGACGCCCTCGACCTCGCCCCGCTGCTGGCGCGGCACCTCGCCGAGGACCGCAGCGGTGTGCTGCAGGATGACCCCGCCTGGCGGAGAGCGGAGCGGAGGATCCGGTGCCGGGCCCGGCTCGCCGGCGTAGTCGCGGCGACCAACACCGCGCTCGGCCGGCCGGCCGGAGCGAGAGTCTCGGCGCTGCGAGCCCTGGCGGTGCGGGGAATGCTGCGCACGCCGCTGCGGCGGGGGCTGGCGTGGGTGTACTCGATGGGATGGATCCGGGCAGGGTGAGGCCGCAGGGCCCGGCCGTGCTCCCGCCCTCCAGCACCCTGCCGGTCCGGGACAATGGCTCCATGGCCCCCACCCTCACTCTCACCGACGAGTTCCAGACCGCGCTGGACCACCTGCACGCCGGGGACCACCTCTTCCTCACCGGCCGCGCGGGCACCGGCAAGTCCACTCTGATCCGGCACTTCCTGGAGACCACCGAGCGCTCCGCGATCACGGTCGCGCCCACCGGCATCGCCGCGCTGAACGTGGACGGGTACACGATCCACCGCCTGTTCTCCTTCCCGCTCGGGGTCAACCAGGAGCTGGTGCGCGGCGCCGGCTACTATCCGGGCCGCTTCGCGAGGGCGCTCGCGGCGCTGGACACCCTGATCATCGACGAGGCCTCCATGGTGCGGGCGGACCTGTTCGATGCGCTGACCGCCGCGCTCGAGCGCTTCGGCCCGAGGCCGGGCACACCCTTCGGCGGGGTGCAGCTGGTGCTGGTGGGGGACCTGTACCAGCTGCCGCCGGTGGTGACCGACGCCGAGGCCGCCTTCGTCGAGGAGCGCTACGGCACGCCGTTCTTCTTCTCCGCCCGCTCCTTCGACCGGGAGACCTTCCCGGTGGTGGAGCTCGGCACGGTGTTCCGCCAACAGGGGGACGACCGCCTGGTGGACCTGCTGAACGCCGTGCGCGAGGGAGCCCTGCTCGAGGACGCACGGCAGGAGCTGAACCGTCGGACGGACCCGGACTTCGACCCGCCGCTGGAGGAGTTCTGGCTGACCCTGGCGACCACCAATCGGATCGTCGGCGCCCGCAACCGGCAGCAGCTCGAGCGCCTGCCGGATCCGGCCCAGACCTTCACGGCCCGGATCACCGGGGACACCGACGGCTTCGAGCACCCCACCGAGGACACGCTCCGCCTGGCCGTCGGCGCCCAGGTCATGCTGCTCACCAACGATCCGCTGGACCGCTGGGTCAACGGCACCCTGGGCCGGATCATCGCTCTCACCGAGGACACCGCCGATGCCGACGGGCCGGTGGTCACCGTGCAGCTGCGCAACGGTCGCACCGTGACGGTGCCCCCGCACACCTGGGACATCACCCGCCCGAGTGTCGAGGGCGGCGCGCTGGTCCACGAGGTGGTGGGCACCTTCACCCAGCTGCCGATGAAGCTGGCCTGGGCGATCACGATCCACAAGTCCCAGGGCCAGACCCTGGACCGCGTGGTCGTGGACCTCACCGGTGGCACCTTCGCCAACGGTCAGCTGTACGTGGCGCTGTCACGCTGCACCAGCCTGGAGGGGCTGGTGCTGAAGCGGGACGTGCTGCCGCGGGATCTGAAGTCCGACACCCGGGTGCGGCGCTTCCTGGCCTCGAATGCCGCGCCAGCTGCTGGCCGAGGCGTGGCGGGCCCTGTCACCGCTGCTGGCCGGGCGGGTGCCGATCGGGCACCGGGTAGATCAGCAGCTGGCCTGGATCGACTTCGAGCTCAAGCGCAACGGGGTCGTGGAGCAGATGCCGCTGGGGATCGACCTGCCCACCGAGGCCCTCTCCCCCGCCGACCGCGCCGGTCTGCGGGCACCGACGGCGCTCGAGCGCGCCCGGGCGGTGCGCGCGGCGGCGGAACGGCTGCGGGCCGACGGGGCGATGCCCGATGCGACCGGGACGGCGTTCCCGCAGCTGCTGCGCGGTCACGGCTACCTCCTGGCCCGCAGTACCGGCGCAGAGGGCACGGACAGCCCGGAGGGATTCGTCGTGGGCGGGAACCTCTCCGCCGAGGATGACGCCGCCCAGGTGCTCGCCGACGCGCTCTCCAC
>JAKDUN010000214.1 GCA_030457675.1 Brachybacterium sp.
GGCCGATGGTCAGGTATCCGAGCCCCACATCGTCCAGGTGCCCCAGCAGCTTCGCGGCCGCCGGCACTGTCGTCTCCGCGGCGGAGAACAGCTCGCGTGCCTGGGTGACGGAGAGGGCGAGCACCTCGGCGATGCTCTTGCCGCCGAAGCGGTACTCGAGCACGTCGGCGCGGAAGCGCTGGCCCTCGCACTCCTCGCAGGTGGTGGCGACGGTCTCCATGAAGCCGAGCTCGGTATAGATCACCCCGGCGCCCTTGCAGACCGGGCAGGCACCCTCGGAGTTGTTCGAGAACAGGGCGGGCTTCACTCCGTTGGCCTTCGCGAACGCTTTCCGGATCGGCTCCAGCAGTCCGGTGTAGGTCGCGGGGTTCGAGCGGCGGGAGCCCCGGATCGCGGTCTGGTCGACCGCGATCGCCTCGGCGTCCTGCGGCATCGAGCCGTGCACGAGCGAGCTCTTTCCGGAGCCGGCCACGCCGGTGATCACGGTGAGCACCCCGAGCGGGATGTCCACGTCCACCGACTGCAGGTTGTGGTGGTCGGCGCCGCGGATCTCGAGGGCCCCGGTGGGTGTGCGCACGGACTCCTTGAGGGAGACCTTCCGGTCCAGGTGGGTCCCGGTAAGGGTGGTCGAGGCCCGCAGCCCGGCCAGATCCCCTTCGTACTGCACGCTCCCGCCGTCGGCCCCCGCCCGCGGGCCGAGGTCGATGACGTGATCGGCGATGGCGATGGCCTCGGGCTTGTGCTCGACCACCAGCACCGTGTTGCCCTTGTCCCGCAGGTTCACGAGCAGGGAGTTCATGGTCGCGATGTCGTGGGGGTGCAGTCCGATGGTCGGCTCGTCGAAGACGTAGGTGACGTCCGTCAGCGCCGAGCCGAGGTGGCGGATCATGCGGGTGCGCTGTGATTCACCGCCGGAGAGGGTGCCCGAGGGACGATCCAGGGACAGGTAGCCCAGCCCGATCTCGGTGAAGGCGTCCAGCAGCGCCGAGAGGTTCTCCAGCAGCGGAGCGACCTGTGCGGAGGTGTTCTGCTCCCGCCGCCGCCGGACCCAGGCGGCGAGCTCGGAGATCTGCATCGCGCAGACATCGGCGATCGAGCGCCCGTCGATACGCGAGGTGCGGGCATGCTCGGCCAGGCGCGTGCCCTCGCACTCCGGGCAGAGGATGAAGGTGACCGCTCGATCCACGAAGGCGCGGATGTGAGGCTGCATGGAGTCGCGGTCCTTGGACAGCATCGACTTCTGGATCTTGGGGATCAGCCCCTCATAGGTCATGTTCGCGCCCTCGAGCTTCACCTTGGTGGGCTCCTTGTACAGGAAGTCGTGGAGCTGGCGCTTGGTGAAGGACCGGATGGGCTTGTCGGCGGGGAAGAAGCCGGAGGAGGCGAACAGCTTCTCGTACCAGCCGCCGGCCGAGTAGCCGGGCACCAGGAACGGACCGTCCTCGAGGGACTTGTCCTCGTCGTACAGCTCGGTGAGGTCCAGGTCGGTGACCTTCCCCATGCCCTCGCAGCGCGGGCACATGCCGCCCACCCGGGAGAAGGTGGTCTTCTCGGCGATGGTCTTCGCACCCTTCTGCACGGTCATCGCCCCGGAGGCGCTCACGCTGGGGACGTTGAAGGAGTAGGCGCCCGGGCCGCCGACGTGCGGCTCGGCGAGCTTGGAGAACAGGGTGCGCAGGTGGGCGTTCGCATCGGTGACGGTGCCGACGGTCGAGCGGACGTTCGCCCCCATCCGCTCCTGGTCCACGATGATCGCGGTGGTCAGTCCCTCCAGGGAGTCGACATCGGGTCGGGCCAGCTGGGGCATGAACCCCTGCACGAAGGAGCTGTAGGTCTCGTTGATCATCCGCTGCGACTCGGCGGCGACGGTGCCGAACACCAGGGAGCTCTTGCCGGAGCCGGAGACCCCGGTGAAGACGGTCAACCGGCGCTTGGGGATGTCGAGGGAGATGCCGCGGAGATTGTTCTCGCGGGCGCCGCGCACCCGGATCAGGTCGTGGGCATCGGCCGGGTGGGGGGAAGCGGGCATCGGACAGGCTCCTCAGGACGCGGCGAAGCGTGGTTCGTCCCACGCCCGAGACAGTCTGCCACTGGCCTGCGCAGCCCGCGCTAGCCTGGTGCGGTGACCGAAACGACGCACTTCGACATCGCCCTGATCGGCTCCGGCTCCGCGAACTCCTTCCCGGGCCCCGAGTTCGCCGACCGCAGCATCGTCCAGATCGATCGCGGGGTGGGCCCCGACCATGTCTTCGGCGGCACCTGCATCAATCTCGGATGCATCCCGACGAAGATGTTCGTGCACACCGCGAACCTCGCCCACACCCCGGCGGACGCCACCCGCTTCGGTCTCACCGAGCAGCTGCGTCACGTGGACTGGCCGGCGATCCGGGATCGCATCTTCGGCCGCATCGATGCGATCTCCGTCGGCGGCCAGGAGTACCGCCGCGACCACGAGGACAACGCGAACCTCACTCTGCTGCGCGGCACCGCACGCTTCGTGGGGTCGAAGACCCTGCAGGTGAGCGGGCACCACGGCGAGGGCGCCGGGGACCGGAGGATCAGCGCCGACACCATCGTGCTCGGCGCCGGCTCCCGGCCGGTGCTCCCGCCGATCGAGGGCCTGGCCGAGGCAGCGCCGCACACCTCCGACACCATCATGCGGATCGACCGGCTGCCGACCTCGCTCGCGATCCTCGGCTCCGGCGTGATCGCCGTCGAGATGGCGCACATCTTCGCCTCCCTCGGCGTGGAGGTCACCCTGATCGCTCGCTCCCAGCAGGTGCTGAGCTCCGCGGACGCGGACGTCTCCGCCCGGCTCACCGAGATCCTCGGTGAGCGGCTGCGGCTGGTGAAGGGACTGGACACCACCTCCGTGCGTCGCACCGCAGACGGCGTCGAACTGCGCGGCGAGCAGGACGGTGCCGAGGTGCTGATCCGCGCCGAGGAGCTGCTGGTCGCCGTCGGCCGACGCCCCAACTCCGATCTGCTGGACGTCTCCGCCGCCGGGATCGACACCGCCCCGGATGGCAGGGTGGAGGTCGACGCGCAGCAGCGCGTGCGCGGCGACGGGACAGTGCTCGAGGGCCTGTGGGCCTTCGGCGATCTCTCCAGCCCGCTCCAGCTCAAGCACGTCGCCAATCACGAGCAGCGGATCGTGCGGCACAACATCCTGCACCCCGAGCAGCCGCGCCGCAGCGACACCATGCCTGTGCCCAGCGGCGTGTTCACCCATCCGCAGGTCGCGTGGGTAGGGATGACGGAGGAGACGGCCCGGGCCGGTGGCCGCGAGGTGAAGGTCGCGGTCCAGGAGTACGCCTCGATCGCCTACGGCTGGGCGATGGAGGACACCACCGGCTTCGCGAAGCTCATCGTCGACGCACAGACCACCGAGATCCTCGGCGCGCACCTGATCGGGCCGGAGGCGACCACGCTCGTCCAGCTGCTGATCCAGGCGATGAGCACCGGGCAGAGCGCCCGGGACATCGCCGCCACCCAGTACTGGATCCATCCGGCCATGCCCGAACTGATCGAGAACGCGCTGCTGCAGGTCGTCTGACCCCGGTCAGCTCACTGCTGGGCGCCGGGGAGGCAGGACTTCAGCGGATCCTGCTCGATCTCGGGCGCCGGTGAGGACTCCTCGGCGGTGCCGGAGGCGTCCGTCGGCGTCGAGCTGTCCTCCTCGGAGGTCGGCTCCTCGGTGACGGTCCCCTCCGTCGACTGCTCCGTGGTGGCGTCCTCGGCACCGGGCTCCACAGCGCCCTCGGATTCCTCCTCCGGCGGGGCGCCGGTCTCGGCGGGATCGGTGGACCCCGACTCGGTCTCCCCGAGCACGGATTCCGGTTCCTCCTGCGCCATCGAGTCCTCGATCGAGGCCGCGGCCCATTCCTCGAGGTACTCGTAGTCGGGGTCGCCGGTGAAGGTGACGTCCTGTGTGATCGGATAGGACGTGAACCCGGCGTCCTTGATCCGCAGCGCGAGGTCCACGAAGGCATCCAGGTTCTTCACCGGGATGTCCGTCTGAATGTTGTCCTCGGTGGCGTTGACCAGGCCCGGGATCGAGAGCGCGAGGGTGGTCGGATCGGCCTCCTCGGTCACCGCGCGCACGATGCGCTGCTGGCGGCACATCCGGTTGAAGTCATTGGATCCCTCCCGGGAGCGGGCGTACCAGAGGGCGTGATAGCCATCGAGCTTCTGCTGCCCGGGTTCGATGTAGCCGTCGATCTCGGCAGCGCCGCCGCCGATCGGGATCCGGCGCTCGACCACCATGTCCACGCCGCCGAGCGCGTTGACCAGGTCCTCGAAGCCCTTCAGGTTCACCATCGCGTAGTAATCCATCTCGAGACCGAGGGTCTCCTCGATGGCCCAGGTCGTCGCGGTCAGTCCGGGCTCGGGGTCGTTCGGGAACAGGTCCGGACGGTCCTCCGCCCAGGTCCAGACCGCGTTGATCAGGTTCTGATCCGCTCCGAAGTAGTCGAAGCCGTTCGGGAACACCTCGGCGGGCGGCGTGCCCTCGGGGAACTCGACCTGCTCGAGGTTGCGGGGGATGGAGAACAGTGCGGTGCGGCCGCTCTGGGTGTCGATCGAGGCGACCATGAGGGTGTCCGGTCGCGTGCCCGTGCGGTCCTCGCCGGCGTCCTGGCCCAGCAGCATGATGTTGACCCGCCCGGCGTTCGCCCACGGATCCTTGCCGGAGGTGAAGGGATGGTCCCCGCCTTCGCCGCCGCCGAACACGGTGCGGGAGCCGACCAGTCCTTGCAGCGCCCACAGCGATTGGACCCCGCGGGTCGCGGGCACAGCCACGGCGACCACCATCAGGGCCGCCAGGGCCAGGGCCAGATAGCGTTTCGCGCCGGCGAGCCGTTCCCGGGTTGAGTGGGCGAGGTTCGCCAGCACGATCTGCAGGGCCCAGACCAGTCCTACGACGCCGACAGCGATCATCGCCCCGATCAGGACACCGCGCTCGGTCCCCAGCATCATGGCGGTGCGCAGCGGTTCGCCGAACAGCAGGAACGCCCCGATGACCACCGTTATCAGGAGCACGACAGCCAGCAGCACGTAGCCGAGCCGGCGCATCCGGGTGGTCACCAGACCGGATCCCGGGAGCAGGGAGGTCAGCACGGTCCAGAAGGCGACCTTCGGCAGCGATCCGGACTCCTTCTCGGTCTCCTCGGTGCGGCCGGGCTCGTCGGCGCTGGAAGCGGCACCGGACGCGGCAGCCGCGGCGACCGGAGCGGCGGCGGCGCCGGCGGTCTCGGGGCCGCTCCGGGAGGTCTCGCGGTCGCGGCCGGGCCATGAGCGGGCCGTGCTGTCCGCGGTCGACGCGGGGGACTTCGTCTGCTCGGGTGCCTGCGCGGCAGGGGGGCGGGGTGAGGACGAGGCCCATACGTC
>JAKDUN010000215.1 GCA_030457675.1 Brachybacterium sp.
CCGCCCCCCAGCGCCCCCCCCCGCTGGGCGGTCCCCAGGTCCCGGGGGGCCTGGGGCTGGGAGGGCTGGGGTGGGGGCCCGGCGGCGGCAGGGGCCCGATCCCGGCGGTCGTGGGCTGCGGCCTGCTCGTCCTGGTCCTCGTGCTCTCCCTCGCCGCCTTCTTCGGAGTGCGCGCATGGATGGGCGATGACGATCGCGGCGAGCAGACCTCGGATCAGAGGACCAGCGCGTCGATCTGGTCGATCGACGAGCGCGAGCCCTCCTCGACCTCCATGTCCAGCACGGTCTGGAGCCCTTCGCGGTTCGTGTAGGAGGTCACGTACACCGCGCGGGTGCCGCCGCCCTGTGGGGTGAAGGTGCTGACGCAGCGCGAGACCGGCAGCTCGGTGTGGGGGCTGAAGTCCTCGTGCGCGAAACCGTCCTCATAGGTGAACGAGTGCGGCGCGTCGACGTCGAGCACGTTCCAGTACCCGTAGAAGCGATCGCCCTCGGGACCGGTCATGAAATAGGTGACCCGGCCGCCCGGGGTGAGGCTGTGATCCACCACGGTGGCCGGATACTCCGGAGGCCCCCACACCTGCTCGAGCTGGCGCGGGTCCGCGTAGACCTGCCAGATCCGCTCGACGGGTGCGGTGAAGTGGGCGGTGATCGTGAGGGTCAGGGTCTCGAGGTCATGGGTGATGTCGGTGACGGGCATGGTCACTCCTTCGGGTCGTGCGCCTCATCGAGCAGCTCGTCGATGCGGGCGATGTGGTCCCGCCCACCGCTCTCCAGCTCGGTGAGGAGCTCGGAGGCGGAGCGGAGGTTCCCGGCATCGCCGCGGGCGAGGGACTCCCGGCCGCTGCGACGACGGGTGATGAGCCCGGAGCGTTCGAGCACCACCACGTGCTTCTGGACCGCGGTGAGACTCATCGAGTAGTGCCGGGCCAGGGAGGAGACCGATTCCTCGTGCCTCAGCACGCGCCGCAGGATGTCCCGTCGCGTGCTGTCCGCGAGGGCCCGGAACCAGGCATCCGCCCGGTCCTCGTCGCGGCTGAGCGTGTCATCCTGCATGTCGCGAACCTACAACCAGAAGGTTGAGCGTGCAAGGGGAGCGCGGCGCGCCATCGCGCCGTGGCGCGCCGTATGCTCGAGCCATGGCGCAGGGACGGGAGACCCCTCCCGGCTACGACTGGGAGGACAGCTCCATCCCGGCCGAGCCGGCGCCGCTCACGCTGCCCGATCACCACCACGGCCCGACCGGGGGACGCCCGGGCCGCGACCCCGATCCGCACGTCGAGGACCCCCGGCCGGCCGACGGCGGCTCCGCGGAGGAGCCGTCCTCGCCCTTCGACGACTTCGAGGACACCGGCCCTTTCGGGGCCCCGTCCTTCACCTACGACCCGCAGGCGGCGCCGGGTGATTCCCGGCCGCGCCGCGGCACCCTGCCTGCCTGGGCGATCGTCGCGATCGCCGTCGTGCAGGCAACGGCGCTGGTGGCCACCGTCGCGCTGGTCCTCGGCGGCATCGAGCGGATGGCCGCCCCGGACCCCGACGCCCCGGTCGCCGCGCCGTCGACCGAGGAGGAGACCGAGCCGTCCTCCGAGGCCTCCCCGGAGCGCGAACCGGGCACCGTCACCGACTCCGCGGGTCGGGAGGTGACCGACGGGACCGGTGGGTACGCGGACCCGGCGACCGTCGGCGAGCACACCGTGAGCTGGACCGCCTGGACCGACGGGGCCATCGGCGTCACCGCCCTCGAGGTCGACCTCGCAGCGACGGCCCCGGGAGCCGACGGGCAGGACGTGGTCCAGGACGGCTACCGCCTGGTGCTGGCGACCTATGAGGTGCGCTACGACGGGCCCGGCCAGCTCGCCCCCGCCGAGGAGCTGTGGCTGACCGGGGAGTCGGACCGCACCTACTTCCCGGACATCGCCGAAGGCCTGGTGGACGACCCGATGAAGCACATCGACCCGCTGCAGGGCGGGGAGACCGCGCGGTTCCGCAGTGCGTTCCTGGTCCCCGAGGAGGAGATCGAGACCTTCCACCTCGGCGTGGAGACCTTCAGCGGCGAGATCCTGTACTTCGCGACCCCGTGAGGCGGGACGCGGGGCCACAGCCCCGCGTGGGTTAGCGTGACCGGGGGCGCGGGGATCCGTGCCGCCTCGACGCTGACGAAGGGGGAATCGGCGCGACCGGGCCCGCCGGCCGCCGCGCCGCGCACTGCCATGCATCCGACGCCGCCCACCGTCCCGCGACAGGCCACCGCCGACACCGAGCCGTTGCCCCCGAGGGGATCGCGCACCTCCTTCTACGTCACCATCGGGTGTCTCTCCGTGATCGCAGGCCTGGTGCTCGGCGTCGGCGGCTTCTTCGGCGTGCGCGCGCTGCAGGGCGACGAGCGCCCCCCGGTCACCGACGAGGAGACCACCGACGACACCCCGACCACGCCGGAGCCGACGGTCCTGGAGGAGACGCCGGTGGGCGAGGGCGGCGCCGTCCCGCTCGGGAGCACCTTCCCGATCCACTCCACCACTCTCGACGGCGAGGTCGAGGTGACCGTCACCGACGTGGACTGGGATGCGACCGAGGAGATCCAGGAGGCGAACTCCTTCAACGCGGAGCCGCTGAGCGGGAACACGTTCATCATGGTCACGGTGGAGGGGGTCTACCTCGGCGACGGCTTCGAGCAGTGGGACGCCAGCGGCTGGATCGGTGCGACCTACGTGGCGGAGGACGGCACCGAGCACGAGCGCATCTTCCGTGTCACTCCCCACTACGAGGAGCTGCTCCCGCAGGCTGGCGTCGCAGAGGACGGCAGCTTCCTCGCCGAGATCCCCTTCGAGGTGCCGGCGGATATCGAGGCGGGCGGGCACGTGGTGTTCCATGACCAGCTGGCTGACCTCGAGGAGGGTGCCTGGGTCGAGGCGGCCTGATGGCACGATCCGTCGGCCTCCGCGGTGCACGAAGCGGTGGCGCTCGGAGTCCGTGCTCGGCGGGCGGCGCCGGTGGACACCCGGCCCTGATCTGAGGCATGATCTATCTGAAACCCGCAGTATCAGGCAACTGGCGGGATCACGCCTCCCCTCGACGAAGAGATCGCGAAAGGTCACTGATGAGCAGCTACACCGAGCACGTCACCCGAGTCCTCACCGAGGATCGTGAACACCCGGGCCTGGGGACCGTGGCCGTGCTGACCTTCGCGCCGCCGGAGGGGGAGGAGCGCCGCCCCGCCACCCTCGGACCCCGTTCGATCGAGGCCGTCACCGGCGCGATCGCCACCGCCCTGGATCGCGCCGAGGCCGGGGAGATCCAGGCCATCGCCATGACCGGCACCGGTCGCGTCTTCCTCGCCGGCGCGGACCTGTCGATGTTCGCCGACCCCACAGCGGTGGCGAACGTCGAGGCCATGAATCGCGCCATGCACGACCTGCAGATCCGCGTGCGCACCAGTCCCGTCCCGGTGCTCGCCCACCTCAACGGAGCCGCCCTCGGCGGCGGCCTGGAGACCGCGCTCATGGCCGATGTCCGCACCGCCGCTCCCGGTGTGCGCGGGCTGGGTCTGCCCGAGACCGGTCTCGGGATCCTGCCCGGTTGGGGAGGCACCACCCTGCTGCAGTCCGTGGTCGGCCCCGAGGCCGCCGTGCGGATGATTCTCGAGGACCCGGCCCGCGACAAGCAGATCAGCGCGGACCAGGCCCTCGAGGACGGCCTGGTCGACGAGCTCGCCGACGACCTCGACGAGGCGCTGGACCAGTTCGCCGCCCTGGTCGCCGCCCATGTCGACCTCGACGAGACCGATGCCGACGTGGTCGATCCGGCGCTCGCCGCGACCGCCGCCGAGGCCCCGTCGAGCGCCCCCGGCGCCTGGGCCGGACGGGAGGCGCCGCTGCCCGGGGTCGACACCCCTGAGGCCGAGGCGCTGCTCGACGCCCTCGACGCCGCGCACGGCAACGCGGAGACCCGCCGCACCTGGGCCGCCCGGCTCGAGGCGCAGGGAGCTCCCGCCGTCGGTCGCGCGCTCGCCCTGCTGCAGGCGCTGCCCGGTTCGACCCTCTCCGAGGCCCTCGCGCGGGAGGCCACCGCGCTCGAGGATCTGGTGCGCAGCGATGCCGCCGCCGCCTCGATGTACTCCGCCGAGCTGCTGCGCCGCGGCAAGCCCGGTCGCAGCCCCGTCGACGGGGCCCGCGAGCTCCGTCGTGTGGGCGTGGCGGGCGCCGGCCTGATGGCCTCGCAGATCGCCGCGCAGCTCGCGCTGGGCCTGCAGGTCCCCGTGGTGATGCGTGATCTCGATACCGAGATCGCCGCCAAGGGGCTCGCCGCCGCGCGGGACGTGGTCGCCCGGACCGCCGCTCGCGGGACGCTCGACGAGGCCGCCGCTGCGCAGATCACCGAGAACCTCTCGGCCACCACGGACCTGCAGGAGCTCGCGGGGTGCGACCTCGTGCTCGAGGCGGTCCCCGAGGTCCTCACCATCAAGAAGTCCGTCTTCGCGGAGCTCGAGAGCGTCCTGGCCGAGGACGCCCTGCTGGTCACCAACACCTCCTCGCTGTCGGTGGCGCGGATGGCGGAGGACCTCGCCCACCCCGAGCGCGTCGTGGGCCTGCACTTCTTCAACCCCGTCGCCAAGATGCCGCTGGTCGAGGTGATCCACACCGAGGCCACCGACGAGGCGACCCTCGCCACCGGCCTCGAGGTGGTGCGCCGCCTGAAGAAGTTCGCCGTGCGCAGCGCGGATGCGCCCGGATTCATCGTCAACCGGTTGCTGTTCCGCGTGCTGGGGGCGGTGCTGGCCTCCGTCGACGGTGGCGCGGACCCGGCCGAGGTCGATCCCTCCCTCGACGCCCTCGGGCTGCCGATGCGTCCCTTCGCCCTGCTGGACCTGGTGGGCCTCGCGGTCGCGGATCACGTGGGCCAGGTGCTCGTCGACGAGCTCGGCGACCGCTTCCACGCCTCTCCGGGGCTGAGCGTCATGGTCGAGAAGAACGCCCACTTCACCGAGCGCAGCAAGACCTCGGTGCACCCGCCGGTCTCGCCGACCGTCGCCGAGGCGTTCGGGACGGAGCCCTCCGACGCCGCCGCGGCCCCGGTGGGCGATGCGCTGCTGGAGAGGGTCCAGGACGGTCTGGCCGAGGAGATCGCGCTGATGCTCGCCTCGGGCGTGGTCGAGCGGCCCGAGCAGGTGGACCTCGCCCTGATCCTGGGCGCGGGCTTCCCCCGTCACCGCGGCGGCGTGACCCCGTACCTCGACTCCTCCGGCGCCTCGCAGCGCGCCGTGGGCCGCACCTTCCACGGCGAGATGTTCACCGGCCGCGGCTGAGCGGCCGCGCGGGGCTGCGCCGTCAGCGGCAGGGACGCCGCCGATTCTGCGCTGAGGACCCATGCGAGTACCTGGCAT
>JAKDUN010000216.1 GCA_030457675.1 Brachybacterium sp.
GGGCGGCCGGTCCGTTCCGGGGGGGGGGGGGCCGGGGCGGGTGACCGGGCCGCGTTAAGGGTGGCCCCCCCCACGCCTTCGGGGGGGGGGCTCCTCTCGGTGCAGTCGCGAGGACCGGGGCTCAGTTGCCCTGGTTGTCCTCGCCGTCGTTGTCCTCGCCGCCGAGTCCGAAGTGATCGCGGGCTGCGTCGGCCCCGGAGTCGACGTGACCGTCGACGCTGTCCGGGGTGCGGTCCTTGATCTGGTCCGAGGCGCCGTCGAGCCCCTGCTCGACCTTGTCCGGATTCTCGTTAGCGAAGTCCTTGGCCTTGTTCAGCGCGTCATCGAAACCCATGGTGGATGTCCTTTCGTTCGCGGAACCGCCCCTCATCCGGGGCGACGGCGCAAACTTATGACGTAGCCGCCGTGTGACTCAAACGTGATCTGCATATAGTCCGCCATCTGACGACTTCTGCGCGGATTCGCCCTCTTCTGTGACGGAGTGCGCAATACTGGCTGCGTGAATCTGCGTAATTCAGGACCTGACGAGAAGCCCGCGGCGGGCGGCACCCCCCGCAGTGCGCCCAAGGACCGCAGTGCCCGGTGGGACCACGTGCTCACCCTGCTCGCCTCCACCAAGCGACTCGGCGTCGCCGACGTCGCGCGAGAACTGGGGGTCAGCGAATCCACTGTCCGGCGCGACTTCATGGAGATGGAGCGCGCCCAGCTCGCGCGGCGCACCCACGGCGGGATCGTCGCGGTCGACGTCGCCTATTCCCTGGCCACCGTGCCACGTCGCGCCGACGAGGGCTCCGCGCAGCGCGAGCGCGTGGCCGACCGGGCCGCCGCGATGGTCGATCCCGGGCAGATCATCGGCTTCAACGGCGGTCGCTCCACCACCGCGACCGCCCGCCGCGCGGTGGCCCGCCCTGACCTCGACTCCCGGGACGGCACCCCCGGGCTGACCGTCGTCTGCGCGGCACTGAACATCGCCTCCGAGGCCGTGCTGCGCCCCTCGGTGCGCACAGTCGTGCTCGGTGGCGTCGCCGAGCCGTACTCCTTCGAGCTGACCGGACCGCTCGCCACCGCCACCATGCGCGACCTCTGGCTGGACACCATGTTCGTGGGCACCGTCGGCCTCGACCTCAATGCGGGACTGACCTGCAATTCCGACGCCGAGGCAGGCGTCACCCGGATCATGATCGGCCACTCCCGCCGGGTGGTGGGCCTGGCCACCGCGGACAAACTCGGCCACCGCGCGCTCGCCGGCATCTGCCCGGTCTCGGTGCTCACGGACCTGGTGATCGCCGGAGACGTCCCGGACGCGCTGCGCACCCACCTCGAGGAGACCTCGGTGCGCCTGCACGAGGTCTGAGGTCGCGGACCGGCGGCGACGCCCGCCAGATGTGAGCAGGCCGGACTGCGCAGACGCGGCACGCCTGCACGGACCGTGGTCCCCGCGCCGGTAGCGTGGGTGCCCATGTGGAGTTTCCTGCGTGGGAAGAAGCGGTCCGAGCGTCCGAGTGAGGACGCCGCCCCCCGTCACGACGCCCTGTCCGCCCTGGCGAGCGAACGTCGTGAGGACCGGGTCGGGAGCGCACGGACGGCGGCGGACGAGCACGCTTCCGGCACCGCCGGCTCCGACGACGACGCTGTCCCCGGCTCCCCCCGCGCCGGCACCTCCCGCGCTGGTGCCGACGCGGAACGTCCCGGGAACGGGTACGAGGTGGTCCTGGATCCGCACGCCGACGAGATCGGCGCCGGCATCGCCCCCGGCCAGGACGAGGACGATCTGCCGGTCACGCCGCAGGAGCACCGTCCGCTGAGCCGGGAGGACCGCGTCGCCGACGCCCTGGACCGCTGGTCCCAGCAGATCACCGGTGGGATCCACGCCCCCTCCTTCCTCACCCAGATCCGGGCCGGGGGAGTGGTGCTGGACCTCACCCACTCCCACCCCTCGGGCCTGGCCCAGCTGCTCGCCGGCCGCGGCCCCACCCGCCTCTCCTCGCTGGTGCGCGAGGTCGGCGCGCTGGCCGATGCCCGCGCCCACGCCCGCTCGATCCGGGAGATCGCCGAGCGCCACGTGGAGGAGGTGGGCCTGACCACCTGCCACCTCGGCATCGGCGAGGCGATCTGGTACCCCGAGGACGGCTCCGCGCCGATCCACGCTCCGGTCCTGGTGCGGCCGATCACCCTGCGCCTGCGCGGGAACGCCCGCGAGGACGTCGACCTCGAGGTCGACGCCACCGCCGATCTGAACCCGGTGCTGCTGCGCGCCCTGCGCGAGGCCGGGGTGGCGGTCGACGCCCGCGCACTGCTGGCCACCACCGACGGCTCCCACGGCTTCGACCCCAACCCGGTGCTCGACGCCTTCCGCTCCCTCGGCCAGCCGCTGCCCGGCTTCCGCGTGCTCCACGCCCTGGTGGTCGGCAACCTGATGGACGCCACCGGCTCCGTCGCCGAGGACCTGGAGGCGGATCGCGGCGACTGGTCGGCCTCCCCGCTGGTGGCCGCGCTCGCCGGGGACGAGTCCGCCCGGACCGTCATCCGCGGTCACGAGGCGCAGCAGGCGGTCCCGGAGGTCGCCGAGGACGAGCTGGTCGCCGCCGTCGACCCCGGGCACCGTGCCGTCCTCGCCCGGGTGCTCGCCGGCCAGGACCTGGCCGTCGCCACCCCGCCCGGCACCACCAGCCTCGATCTCGTGATCGACCTCGCCGAGGAGCTCAACGCCCGCGGCCGCTCCGTCCTAATCGTCTCCCAGCGTCGGCGCAACCTCGCCCAGCTGGTCGAGATCGCCGATCACCGCGACCTCGACGAGCTCGTCTTCGACCTCTCTCCGGACCCCTCACTGCAGCGCAACGCCTCCGCCGCGCTGCTGCGCAGCCTGCGCCGCGCCGGCTCCCACGGCCTGGGGTCGGACGACATCGCTCCGGAGGAGCTCGGCGAGAGCCGGAACATCCTCGAGGGCCACGTCGAGGCCATGCACCGCATCCAGCTCCCCTGGGACGCCTCCGCGCACGATGCGATCTCGGCGCTGGCGGCGCTGACCCGTCTGAGCCCGGCCCCGCGCACCCAGGTACGGCTGCGAGCCGATGTCGCCGCGCAGATGATCGGCACCGACCGGGAGCGTTTCGCAGAGGCGCTGCGCGAGGCGGCCGAGGTCGGGGTGCTCACCAGCGGACCGGAGAAGACGGCCTGGTACGGCGCCCCCATCAGCAGCGACACCCAGGCCGCCCGTGCCGAGGAGCTCGTCGAGGAGCTGCGCGCCGAGGTGCTGCCGCAGCTGCATCGAGCCTGCGCCCGCAGCGGCGGGGAGCTCGGACTCACCGAGCCCACGAGCCTGCACCAGCTGCAGGAGAGACTCGATCTGCTCGACCGGGTGCGCACCCTGCTGGCCACCTTCCAGCCCGCGGTGTTCTCCGCGCCGCTGGCGGACCTCGTCGCCGCCACCGCGGACAAGCGCTGGCGCGAGGAGCGCGGCGTGACCATGGGCTTCGGCATGCGTCGACGACTGCGCAGGGACGCCGCCGTCCTGCAGCGCCCCGCCGCACTCTCCCCCGACCTGCACCAGGACCTCAGTGAGGCGCGGAAGGTCGCTGACGAATGGCAGCGCTCGACGCTCGGGGAGGAGCGCGAGCCGGGAGCCGGTGAGGGCGCCACGACGCTCTCCCGTCCGTCGCTGCCCAGCGATCTCGACGCCGTCCACCGCGCCGCGGCCCGCTCGGAGAAGGTGCTCGACGAGCTCGCCGTGCTGCTGGACGGCACGATCTCGGGCGCGGATCTCGCCCGCGCCGAGCTGAGCGAGCTCGAGCGCCGCATCGAGGCCCTGCACACCGATCGCTCCGACCTCGAGACTCTGCCGCGCCGCACCGAGCTGCTGCGCCGCCTCAGCTTCGACGGGCTCGGTGAGCTGGTCGAGGACCTCCGCGCCCGCCGCGTGGACCGGGAGCTGGTCGGCGCCGAGCTCGAACTGGCCTGGTGGGGCAGCGTCCTCGAGCTGATCGCAGGCGCCGAGCCGACCATCTCGCAGTACGACGGGACCTCGCTGTCGCAGGTCGCCGAGCGGTTCCGGCGACTGGACGCGGAGTACATCGCCCGCGCCTCCGCCCGGGTGCACGCCGCCGCCGATGACACCAGGGTCCAGACCATGAAGGCCTATCCGGACACCTCCCGTTCCGCGATCGGGGAGCTGGCCCGCTCCTCGACGGTCTCCATCCGCGACCTCGCCGCGAAGTACGAGGACATCCTGTTCGCGGCCCGTCCGGCATGGCTCGCCTCCCCCTACCTGGTGCCGCAGGTGATCCCGCGCGGCCGCCACTTCGACGTGGTGATCGTCGCCGATGGCGGCCGCCTGCCCACCGCCGCCGCCCTGCCCTCGATCGTCCGCGGCGAGCAGACCGTGGTGGTCGGCGATCCGCTCGAGTACGGCGGGGACTCCGCGCCCAGTCTGCTGGACGACATGCTGCAGATCACCCCGCACATCGAGGTCCTGCGGGACCCGCACCCCGCCACCGAAGGACTGCGTGGCTTCGCCCAGCGCCGTGCCCTGGCGGGTGAGGTCATCGCGGTCCCCAGCCCCATCGCTCCCGAGCAGGACCGCCTGGTCATGGTCGAGAACGGGCGCGGTCTGGTCACCGAAGGCATGGAGTACGTCGAGAGCACGGAGGCCGAGCTGCGCCGGGTCACCGATCTGGTGATCGAGCACGCCCGGTCCCGCCAGGAGCGCTCGCTGGCGGTGCTGACCTTCACCGAGGACCACGCGCGTCGCCTGATGGAGCGGATCATGAACACCGTCTCGGTGATCCCTGCCCTGCGCGACTACTTCGATCCCGGGGCGAAGGAGGTCTTCACCGTTCTGCCGGCGGACCAGGCCACCGCCGTCGTGCGCGATGACATCATCGTCTCCGTCGGCTTCGGCAAGACCCCGCACGGGCGGCTGCTGCACCGCTTCGGCCCGCTCTCCGAGGCCAGCGGTCGCAAGGCCCTGGCCACCGTGATCACCCGCGCCCGTGGCCGCACCACCGTGGTCTCCGCGATCGGGGTGCAGGACCTCGACCACGCCCGCCTGCGCTCCGACGGTGCCCGTGACCTCCGCGCCATGCTCTGGGTGCTCCAGGGCGGCCCCGACGTGCCCGTCATCCCGCACGTCGCCGCGCTCACGGGCAGCGAGGGCGAGATCGCCCCGCCCCGGACCCAGGACAGGCGGACCGCGCCGGCCGAGGAGACCCAGGAGACGACGCCCGCCTCGGGAGCGGGGGCTGCTGCGCAGCCGCTGACCGAGGACGCCCCGGAGCTGTCCGACGAGGACCTGGACGCGGCGATCGAAGCCGCGATGGCCCGGCGGTCCGCCGGCTCTCCGGAGAGCGCCGATCTGGCGGGCGCTGACGC
>JAKDUN010000217.1 GCA_030457675.1 Brachybacterium sp.
GCGTAGGCGGCCACGTGCTGCTGGCCGGCCCAGCCCAGGCCGATCACTCCGGCGCGCAGTCGTCGCTGGGCGCCCTCCGGTGCTGCTGAGGTCATGGTGCGAGATTCCCTTCGATCGGTGGTGCGGGGGTGCCCGCCGACAGTCTGGACGAGGGTATCGGCAAAGCATGGGTCCTGCGCGGGGCCGGGGCCGCGACGATGATCTCGCTCCCCTAGCTTCTCGTCACGCACTGTTCACCCCGCCGTGGCCGCACCGTCCACTTCGAGCACCTAGCGTGGCCGCATCGTCCACAGGATCGATCCCGATCCCGCTCGAGAGGCCCTGCTCCGTGACCGAACGCTCCACCGTCGTCCTCGACTTCGACGGGACCCTCGCCCTCGGGCGCGGACCCCTGCTCGCCTACATCGACGCCCTGGCCGCGGAGCCGGGCGGCGAGCGCGCGGGGCGAGCGTGCCGGGACGCGGTGGCGGAGTTCGAGGCCGGCGGCAGCCCCCATCGGGACGCCTACGACGCGGTGCGCACCGGGGCCCTCGCCCACGGCCTCACCCGGGCTGAGCTCGGCCGCGCCTATCTCGCCAGCCGCGAGCTGCTGGGCACCCCCGCCGCACCGGTGAGCGCCCCGGAGGGTCTCGCGCCGTTCCTCACCGAGCTGACCACGCTCGCGCACTGCGTGCTCGCGACGAATGCCCCGCCCACGGGAGTGGAGCGCGCGCTGCGTGCGCTCGGCATCGACGCGGTGCTTACGGAGCGCCACCACGACGTCGGCAAACCCGCCGGACTCTCACCGATCATCTCCCGCCACCTCACCCATGGCTCCGTGCTCGCCGTCGGCGACATCTGGGAGTTCGACCTCGCCCCGGCCGCCGAGCTCGGCGCTGACACCGCTCTGGTGGGCGTGCGCGAGGTCCCCGCAGCCCGCCCCACCCTGCGGGGCGAGACCCTGACCGATCTCTACGACCCGATCCGCGCCTGGGTGAACGCTCAGCACCCGGCATCCTCCGCCTGACGTCTCACGCGCTCACCCCTCTCCCCGCTCTACGCCCGCTCCACGCTCTCCACCCGCTCCACGCTCTCCACGCTCTCCACTCGCTCCCTGCTCGCTGTCTCGAAAGGTCCGCCCGCCATGCGCAAGAACCTCCTGACCACCTCCGCCGCAGCGCTCGCACTGCTCAGCATCGTCGGCTGCTCCTCCGGGGCCACCGATACCGGCGGCGGCGCCGGGGACTGGCCCGAGGAGATCACGATCTCCCTGGTCCCCTCCGTCGAGGGTGAGGACCTCGCCGAGGCTCTCGACCCCCTCACCAGCTACCTCTCCGAGGAGCTGGGCATCACCGTCAACGGCGTGGTCGCCACCGACTACGCCGCGACCGTCGAGGCGCTCGGCGCCGACCAGGCCCAGGTGATCATCACCGACGCCGGCTCGCTCTACCAGGCGACCGAGCAGCACGGGGCGGAGCTGATCCTGCGCGACGTCCGCTTCGGCGCCACCTCCTACTCCGCGATCGCGATGACCAACAACCCGGACAAGTACTGCGAGGACGAGGTCGTCACCGCCGCCTACGGCGCGACCGGCGATGAGCTGTCCTACTGCAACGGGACCGAGACAGCGGCAGAGGCGACCGGTGAGGGCCCCGCCGGTGTCGAGGCGCTGGGCAAGATCGACTCGGCCACTCCCGTGGCGCTGCAGGCCGCGACGTCCCCCGCCGGCTACCAGTACCCGATGGTCGCCATGCGCGAGCAGGGCGTCGATACGGACTCCCTGACGCAGATCCCCGTCGAGGGCAACAACAACGCGGTCCTCGCGGTGCACAACGGCGACGCCGAGGTGGGCTTCGCCTTCTGGGACGCCCGCTCCTCCGTCATCGAGGAGGCGCCGAGCGCCGGTGAGGACACCGTCGTGTTCGCCTACACCGAGATGATCCCCAACGGCGGCATCGCCGTCTCCAACTCTCTGCCGGATGATCTCTCCGCAGAGCTCACGACCCTGATGGACGGCTACGCAGAGTCCTCCGACCAGGCCGGGGACGTCATGTTCGACCTGGTGGGCCTCTCGGACTGGACCGACGAGACCGAGCGCGAGCAGATCGCCCGCTACGGCGAGATCCTGGAGCAGTTCGCCCAGTGACCCCCGATGAGCACGCGACCGCGGCGGTCGGAGCACATGCCCCGGCCACCGCCCGGTCGCTCACCCTGGAGCACGTCTCGGTCACCTATCCGGGCGGTACCCGCGCGCTACGTGACATCTCGCTGTCCATCGCGCCCGGCGAGATGGTCTCGGTCGTCGGACTGTCCGGGTCGGGGAAGTCGACCCTGATCCGCACGATCAACGGCCTGGTCCCGGCGACCTCTGGTCGCGTCCTCGTCGGCGAGCAGGTGGTGGGCGGACTCTCCGGGCGTGGACTGCGCGAGCTGCGTGGCGGCATCGGCATGATCTTCCAGGGCTTCAACCTCGCCGAGCGCACCAGCGTGCTGAGCAATGTGCGGGTGGGCCGCTTCGCCCACTCCCCCACCTGGCGCACCCTGCTGGGCATCGCGAGCACCGAGGACACCCGGATCATCACCGAGGCACTGGACTCGGTGGGCATGCTGGAGCGGGCCTGGTCCCGAGCCGGCGCACTCTCGGGCGGGCAGAAGCAGCGGGTGGCGATCGCCCGCGCCCTGGCCCAGCAGCCCTCGGTGATGCTGGCCGACGAGCCGGTGGCCAGTCTGGACCCGCCCACCGCGCACTCCGTGATGGGCGATCTGCTGCGGATCAACCAGGAGCGCGGCCTGACGGTGCTGGTGAACCTGCACCTGATGGACCTCGCGCGGCAGTACACGACGCGGATGATCGGCCTGCGCGACGGCGAGCTGGTGTTCGACGGGCCCGCCGCCGGGGCCACAGATACGGATTTCGAGACGATCTACGGCCGCTCCATCCAGCGCCGGGACGTACTGGGGAGCGCCTCGTGAGGGCCCCTGTTCTCCCTCCTCGACCCACGCATCGCCTCCGCACTGCGCTGATCCTCGCGGCGCTGGCCGCCATGACGGTCGCGACCTGCCTGCCGGCGATCGGCGGGGTCGAGCTGGAGCTGGGAGCGATCACCCGCAACTGGCGCAACGGGGCCGCGAAGCTGCAGCAGCTCGCCCAGCCGAACCTCGCCTTCTTCCCACGGACCCTCACCCCGATGCTCGAGACCCTCGCGATGGCCGTGGTGGGCGCGGTGACCGCGGCGATCTTGTCGATCCCGGTGACCCTGTGGGCGGCACGCGCCTCGAATCCTTCAGCGCTCGGGCGGCAGGCGGTGCGCTTCGTGGTGAACGTGGTGCGGGCGGTGCCGGACCTCGTCTACGCGACGATCCTGGTCGCGATGATCGGGGTGGGCACGCTGCCGGGCGTGGTCACGCTGATCCTGTTCGACATCGGGGTGGTGGTGAAGCTGGTCTCCGAGGCGATCGACTCGGCCGACCATCCGTACATCGAGGCGGGTCGAGCTGCTGGCGGCACCCAGTCGCAGATCAATCGGCGCACGGTGCTGCCGCAGTCGTGGCCGTTCTTCGCGAACCAGTGGCTCTACTCCCTGGAGCTGAACGTGCGCATCTCGGCGATCCTCGGCATCGTCGGCGCCGGTGGCATCGGGCGCCTGCTCGACGAACGGCGCGCGTTCTACACCTACGAGGACGTCTCCCTGATCATCCTCGAGATCCTGGTGGTGGTCGTGCTGATCGAGCTGCTGTCCCAGCAGGCGCGCAGGAGGCTGCGATGAGCGCCGGCAGCCCTTCTCCCAGCCAGCTCGCCGCCGACGCGTCACCGCCCTCGACGGGACCTGCTCCCGTGCTACCGCCGACCCCCTCGCGGGCGGGCCCGACAGTGGCGGCGGTCCTGCTCGGTGCCGTGGTGCTGGTCTCGGTCGCGGGGCTGGACATCGCGTGGGGTTCGCTCGGGGAGATCCCGGTCCGGGTGGTGACCTATCTGGAGCTGCTGTTCAGCGCTCCGAACTGGGAGAAGCTGCCGCGGGCCCTGTTCGAGACCTGGCGGTCGGTGTCGATGGCCTGGCTGGGGGCGATCGGCTGCGTGGCCCTGTCGATACCGCTGGGCATCCTCGCGGCGCGCGGAGTGGGCCCGGCGTGGCTGCGCACGCTGCTGCGGGGGGCCTTCGCGGTGATCCGCGCGGTCCCGGAGGTGGTGATCGCTCTGATCCTGCTCACCGTCACGGGGCTGACCCCCTTCACCGGCGCTCTGGCGCTGGGGATCGCCGGGATCGGCACGCACGGCAAGTGGGTGTACGAGACGATCGAGTCGGTGCAGGAGGGTGCCTCCGAGGCGGTCCGTGCCTCCGGTGGCACCACGGCCGAGGTGGCGCGGTGGGCGCTCTGGCCGGCGGCCGCGCCAGCGCTGATGTCGTTCGCGCTGTACCGCTTCGAGATCAACATCCGCACCTCGGCGGTGCTGGGCCTGATCGGCGCCGGCGGCATCGGTACTATGCTCTCGAACTATACGAATTATCGGGAGTGGGACACCGTCGGGATGCTGCTCATCGTGGTCGTCGTGATCACGATGCTCATCGATCTCGTCTCCGGTGGCATCCGCCGGCGGATCATGGAAGGAGCGCGAGCCCGTGGCGTGGACCGGACCAGCTGACGCCCCGCTGACCGCTCGCATCGCGGCGCTCTCCCCCGCCTTCCAGCGCAGTGAGCGCCTGGTGGTCGACGGGATCACCGCGGATCTCCCCGCGGCGGTGGAGTGCACGGCGCAGCAGCTGGCCGATCAGGTCGGTGTGGGCCGGGCCTCGGTGATCCGTACCGCCCAGACCCTCGGCTACGAGGGCTACCCGCAGATGCGGGTGGCCCTCGCCCGCGAGCTGTCCTTCGAGAAGGCCGACGGCGAAGCGGTTCCCGAGGTCGCCGGTGCCCCCGGCGCCCTGCGCTCCTCGATCGCGCGATTCGCCCAGGCTCTGCCACGGATGACCTCGACCCTCTCGGATCGGACGATCGACGAGTTCGTGACGGCCCTGGACGCGGCGGATCGGGTGGTGATCGCGGCCTCGGGCCTGTCGGTGCCGCTGGGCCTGAGCGCGGCGATGCGGCTGAGCGCCGCCGACCGGCCGGCGGAGTTCCTTCCTGATCCGCTCTCGCAGCTGATCTCGGCCCGAGGCCTCGGGCCGGATTCGGCCTGCCTGGTGATCTCCGGGTCGGGGGCGAACCCGGCCTCGCTGGATGTGGCCCGCGAGGCGAGCCGCTCCGGTGCCCGCGTGCTGGCCATGACCTCGTTCGCCTCCGCTCCGCTGGTCGAGCTGGCGGAGGTGGCGCTGGTGGTGCCGACGGTGCACGAGTCCTTCTCCGACGAGCTCCTGCAGACCTCCCGGGTCGCTCTCACCCTGGT
>JAKDUN010000008.1 GCA_030457675.1 Brachybacterium sp.
ATCGACCCCGGCGGTCCGGGCTCGGACCGCACTCCCCATCGAACAGAGCGAGGACCATGACTGCGATCCGTATCGGCATCGTCGGCTACGGGAACCTGGGACGCGGCGTCGAGATCGCCGTCTCCCTCCAGGAGGACATGGAGCTGGTGGGCGTGTTCACGCGCCGAGATCCGGCCGTCGTGGACACCGTGCACGAGCAGACCCCCGTGCAGCCGATGGACGCCCTGGAGACGAGGCGCGACGAGCTCGACGTGCTCGTGCTGTGCGGAGGCTCCAAGACCGACCTGCCCGAGCAGACCCCGCAGCTCGCCGAGCACTTCACGGTCGTGGACAGCTTCGACACCCATGCCCGGATCCCCGAGCACTTCGCGAACGTCGACGCCATCGCCCGCGAGGCCGGCACCACGGCGCTCATCTCCACCGGATGGGACCCGGGGCTGTTCTCGATCAACCGCGTGTACGGCGAGTCCATCCTCCCTGCCGGCTCCACCTACACCTTCTGGGGTCGGGGCCTGTCCCAGGGCCACTCCGATGCGCTGCGCCGCCTCGACGGGGTCGCCGCCGCCGTCCAGTACACGATCCCCTCGCAGGACGCGATCGACCGCGTGCGCGCCGGGGAGCGGCCCGAGCTGAGCAACCGGGAGAAGCACACACGCGATTGCTTCGTGGTGCTCGAGGAGGGGGCCGATGCAGAAGCCGTGCGCCACGAGATCGTGACGATGCCGCACTACTTCGAGCCCTTCGAGACGACGGTGACCTTCCTCAGCGCCGACGAGCTGGCTCGCGACCACCGCAGCATGCCCCACGGCGGTTTCGTGATCCGCTCCGCGGAGTCCTCGCCCGGCACCACGCAGACCATCGAATACCACCTGCAGGAGGACTCGAACCCGGAGTTCACCGCGAGCGTGGTCGTCGCCTACGCCCGGGCCGCAGCGCGGATGGCCGCCGCCGGTGAGCACGGCGCGAAGACCCCCTTCGACGTGGCACCGGGCCTGCTCTCCCCGAAGTCCCCGGAACAGCTGCGCGCCGAGCTGCTGTGAGCGCCCGCGGCCGGCGACCTCGCGGCCGGATGGCGAGGCGCCGGCCGGACCGTGCGTGCGATGCAATGTGTCTCACACCGCCCGGGGCCGGTTCGGGCTGGGATATCCCCTGGCGAACCGGTATATTGTTCTCTCGTTGCGGGTTCTCCTCGCACATGGTGGTCGTAGCTCAGTTGGTAGAGCTCCTGGTTGTGGTCCAGGCGGTCGCGGGTTCAAATCCCGTCGATCACCCCAAGAAACGCCCTGGTGACAGGGCGTTTTTCTTTTCCCTCCGGTCCCGCGGGCGGTCCCGCGGGCCCGAAGCGTGCGGTGCCTCGGTCCGAGAAGACCGCTGGCCCGCCCGGGGCCACGGTCATAGGGTTCCACCATGCCGTACGGATATCTGGCCACGGTCCTCCTCTGGGGCACCGTCACCGCCGTGCTGCTCCGTCCCCCGCGCCGGCCGCTCTGGCTGGCCCGTCTGGTGCACCTCCTCGGCGTGCTGCTGAACGAGGTGCCGGCCCTTCTGGTGCTCGCGCTCGGGCTGGCCACCGCGCAGGCCGTCGCGCTCGACCAGGTGCACCGCAGCTGGGTGGGGGCCTCGCGCTCCTGCTGGCGGCGCTCGTCGTGGCAGGGGCGTGCCGACTGCAGTGGGACGTGACCCGGGCACGCGGCGCGGTCGAGCGGACCATCGGCGTGCCGGCCGGGTCCAGGCCCTCCCGCTGGGCGTGGCTGTTCCCGCTCTCGCTCCGTCCCCGGAAGGTCGAGCGCGTCAGGGACCTGCCCTACGCCCCCGGTGGCCGGGAGCAGCTGCTGGATCTGTACCGTCGGCGCGATCTCACCGCCCCGGCGCCGGTGCTGATCCACGTCCACGGCGGCGGCTACTCCAGCGGCCACAAGCGTGTCGAGTCCGGGCCGCTGAA
Organism: Brachybacterium sp.; assembly: GCA_030457675.1. GTDB lineage: Bacteria > Actinomycetota > Actinomycetes > Actinomycetales > Dermabacteraceae > Brachybacterium. The sequence goes on from JAKDUN010000008.1 coordinate 1,943, forward strand.
GCATCGGCTGGCACAGCACGGATGGGTGGTGCTCAGCGCGAACTACGGTCTGCGCCCGGAGGTGGACTGGCCGGGGCACCTGATCGATGCCAAGCGCGTGATCGCCTGGGTGCATGAGCACGCCGGGGAGCACGGCCTGGATCCCTCCCGGATCGTCATGGCCGGCAGCTCCGCCGGCGCGCACCTCGCCGTCCACTGCGCCCTGACGGCGAACGATCCCCGTCTGCAGCCCGGGTTCGAGGAGGTCGACACCCATCTGGCAGCGGCGGTGGGGCTGTACGGCCACTACGGCAGGTACTACGGGCGCAGCTCCGAGGACCAGCCGAGGTCCCATCCGGTGGACCTCCCGGCAGAGGCCGCGCCTCCGATCGTGCTGTTCCACGGCGATCGGGACAACTATGTGCCCGTCCAGCAGGCGCGGGAGCTCGCCGCCCACCTCCGCGCCGGCTCCGCACGCGCCATCGACTGCGCCGAGCTGCCCGGTGCCATGCACGGGTTCGACGTCTTCGCCTCGCCGCGCTTCCGGGCCGTGCTCGACGGGATCGAGCACTTCCTCGAGCGCGAGGTGCCCTGCCCGGGGTCGACTCCCCGGGAGCCCTGAGGGCTTCGATGCACCCACCCCTCGCGGGACCTTCCCGTCGGCGGAGGTGCTCGGGCAGGTCCCGCTGCCCCCCCCCTGGTCAAACAGCTCGCGGCGGTCTAGCGTGAGCGGCCCCACGGGGAAGCGGGAGGACGCCATGGCACAGCTGCCTGATCGTGCAGAGATCGTCGTCATCGGAGCCGGGGTGGTCGGCAATGCCGCGGTCCACCACCTGGCCGAGCTGGGCTGGCGGGACATCGTCCAGATCGACAAGGGACCGCTGCCGGATCCCGGCGGATCGACCGGCCACGCCTCGAACTTCGTGTTCCCCGTCGACCATTCGAAGGAGATCACCGATCTCACGGTCGACTCACTGCGGCAGTTCGAGGAGCTGGAGGTGCTGTCCGTCTGCGGCGGCGTCGAGGTGGCGCGCAGTCCGGAGCGGATGCAGGAGCTGACGCGGCGGATGAGCTCGGCGCGGGCCTGGGGCGTCGAGGCGCACCTGGTCTCCCCCGCCGAGATCCAGCAGCTCGTGCCCTACTGCGACGCGAGCCTGCTGCGCGGCGGGTTCCACACCCCCACCGGCGCGATCGTGGACGCGGTGCGGGCCGGGGACCTGATGCGTGAGCGCGCCCACCGGCTCGGGGCGCTGAGCACTCATCCCGAGACCGAGGTGCTCGACCTGCGCGTCGAGGCCGGCCGCATCCGCGGGGTCCTCACCGACCGCGGCGAGATCGAGACCGAGCTCGTGGTCATCGCCTGCGGAGTGTGGAGCCCCCGCGTCGCGGCGCTCGCCGGGGCCCGGATCCCGCTGGCCGCGGCGGTGCATCAGATGATCGACGTGGGTCCCATCCCGCAGCTCGCGCAGACCGAGGAATGGATCAGCTTCCCGCTGCTGCGCGATATGGACTGCCTGATGTACGAGCGCCAGCGCGGGCCCGACCTGGAGATCGGCTCCTATGCCCATCGGCCGATCCTGCACCTGCCCGAGGAGATCCCCCCGGTGGGGAACCATCCCGGACAGGCCACCCCCACCAGCTTCCCCTTCACCGAGGGGGACTTCACCCGGCAGTGGGAGCAGGCGCAGCAGATGTTCCCTGCCCTGCTCACCGATCCGGAGCCGCCCCGTCGGTCTGCGCTCAACGGACTGCTGGCCCTGACCCCCGACGGCGGCGCACTGGTGGGAGAGACGCCGGAGGTGGGCGGGCTGTGGTCCGCTGCAGCGGTGTGGATCAAGGAGGCCCCGGGCGTGGGGCGCATGCTCGCCGAGCTGCTGACCGACGGCGCCAGCGAGATCGACCATCACGGCTCGGACATCGCCCGCTTCACCCCGGCGCAGCGCAGCGCCGAGCATGTGCGGGCCCGCGCCACCGAGGGCTTCCCGAAGACCTACGGGATCACCCATCCGCGCGAGCAGTGGCTCTCGGACCGGCCCCTGCGCACCAGCCCTTTCCATCCCCGCACCGAGGCGCTCGGAGCGCAGTACTTCGAGGCCGCCGGATGGGAGCGCCCGCAGTGGTACGAGTCCAACGCCGGGCTGGCCGCGGAGCACGCCGACCGGATCCCGGAGCGCGAGGCCGAATGGGACCGCCGCTGGTGGTCACCGATCATCGAGGCCGAACACCTCGCGATGCGGGAACGGGTGGCGCTGATCGACCTGGGCGCCTTCGCGATCTTCGACGTGTGCGGCCCCGGGGCGCTGGATCTCCTCGAACAGCTGGCCGTGGCTCGGATCGACGTGCCGATCGGCCGCGTGGTCTACACCCCGCTGCTCACCCCGAGGGGCACCTTCCGCTCCGATCTGACGATCGTGCGGCGCGGCCCGCAGGACTTCCGGGTCATCACCGGTGGAGCGGAGGGGGCCCGGGACCTGGCCTGGCTGCGCGCCCATCTGCCCGGTGACGGCTCGGCCCATCTGATGGATGTCACCTCCGCCGTCTCCAGCCTGGGGCTCTGGGGGCCGCGGGCCCGGGACCTGCTCGCGCGGGTGACCGACCATGACCTCTCCGATGCGTCCTTCGGCTTCGGCACCGCCCAGGACGTGCAGATCGGCTCCGTCCCCGCCTCGCTGCTGCGGATCTCCTATGTGGGCGAGCTCGGCTGGGAGATCCACGTGCCCACCGAGCACGGCCTGCGGCTCTGGGACGAGCTCTGGAGACAGGGGCAGGATCTCGGGCTGCTCGCCGCCGGGATCGGCGTGTACGGCACCACCGGCCGGCTCGAGAAGGGCTATCGCCTGATGGGTGCCGAGCTCACCGGGGAGTACGACCCCGTGGAGGCGGACCTCGCGCTGCCGAAGGTCAAGACCCACGACTTCGTGGGCCGGGACGCCTACCTGGCCGCCCGTCGTGGCGACCCGGCGGCGCTGCTGTGCACCCTGGCGGTCGAGGCGGGCTCCGCACGCGGGGTCGCGCGCTGCATGACCGGCGGCGAACCCGTGCTGTCCCTCGACGGCGCACCGCTGATCGACGGGAAGGGGCGACCCTCGGCCGTCACCTCCGCCGGCCCCGGCCCGTCGCTGGGCCGCTATCTGCTGATGGCGTACCTGCCGCCGCAGCAGGCCGTCGCGGGCACCGCGCTCCAGGTCGAGCACCTCGGCCATCGCCATCCGGTCACGGTCCTGACGGCAGGCCGCACACCCGCCTTCGATCCGCAGGATGCGCGGATGAAGGGGTGAGCCTCGCCCCCCGCGGCCGGCTGCGCGGACCGCACGGGGACCTCACCCGGTGACCTCGGGGCGGTGGCCGAGGCGGCGCGAGATCTCCTCAGCCGCGCGCTGCAGCGCCTCGGCCACCCGGGGAAGCTCGTCGGCGGCCAGCCGGTAGGCGGGCCCGGCGACGGAGACCGCCGCGATCACATCCCCCTCCGGGCCGCGGATCGGGGTCGCCGCAGCGTTGAGTCCCACCTCGAACTCCTCCACCGCCTCGGCCCAGCCCCGCTCGCGGGCCTCGGCGAACTGCCGCCGCAGGACGTCGGCGGAGGTGATGGTGGCCGCGGTGAAGCGTTCCCGGGGCGCCTCGAGCACTGTCTCCAGCGCCGAGGTGGGCAGATGCGCCATGAGCATCTTGCCGCTCGAGGTGGCATGCAGGACCGTCCGGTTCCCCACCCAGTTGTGCAGGGCGACGGTCCTGCGGCCCTGGGCCTGGTAGACGTTGACGGCGGCGCCACCGCGCAGCACCGCGACGTTGACGGTCTCCCCCAGCTCCTCGGCGAGCGCATCGCACACCGGTCCCGCCTGGGCGGTCAGATCCAGCCCGGCCCGGGTGGCGGCCGCGAGCCGCAGCACCCCCATCCCCAGTCGCGACCGTCCCGTCTCGCTGTCACGCTCCACCAGGTCGTAGGCCTCCAGGGCGGTGAGCAGACGGGACGCCGTGGACCCGTGCACCCCCAGCTCACGGGCGATCTCTCCGACCCCGGCTGTCCCTTCCCGCGCAAGGATCTCCATCACCTGCGCCGCTCGTTCGACCGACTGCACCGTTCCGTTCTCGACCATTCGCCATACTAACCACACCACCAGTGTGGTTGCGCAATACGCAGACCATTGCGTATAACGCGCCGGGATGCGAGAGTTGGGCACGGACCCGCACAGGAGGCCACGATGACCGTGCAGCAGGAACCCCGCATTCTCCTTTACCCCCGCATCCGCAAGTCGCCGTTCTTCTACGCCTCTCGGCGTCACGGCGTGGCGATGTACAGCGTCTACAACCACACGTACCACCCCCGGCACTACGGCGACCCGGTCGCGGAGTACTGGGCGCTGCTGGAGGGCGTCACCCTCTGGGACGTCGGCGTCGAACGACAGATCGAGATCTCCGGTCCCGACGCCTTCGACTTCACCAATCTGCTGGTCACCCGCGACCTCTCGAAGTGCGCGGTCGGGCAGTGTAAGTACGTCTTCCTCACCGATCAGCACGGCGGGATCATCAACGACCCGGTCCTGCTGCGTCTGGAGGAGAACCGCTTCTGGCTCTCGCTGGCGGACAGCGATGTGCTGCTGTGGGCCCGCGGCGTCGCCAGCCACGCCGGGATGGACGTGCGGATCGAGGAGGTCGACGTCGGCCCGGTGCAGGTGCAGGGGCCGAAGTCCTTCGCCGTGATGCGTGACCTGCTGGGCGACGAGGTCGCCGATCTCCGCTACTACTACCTGCACGACTTCACGATCGACGGGATCGAGGTGACCGTCTCGCGCACCGGCTACACCGGCGAGATCGGCTACGAGATCTACGTCCACCACGCCTCCCGCGACGCCGAACGTCTGTGGGGGCTCGTGCTCAAGGCCGGGGAGCCCCATGGCCTGCGGGTCATCGGCCCCTGCCACATCCGCCGCATCGAGGGCGGCATGCTCGCCCACGGCGCCGACATCACGGTGGGCACCAATCCCTTCGAGGTCGGCATGGGCTACGACTGGATGGTGGATCTCGAGCAGGAGGCGGACTTCCTCGGCAAGGAGGCGCTGCGGCGCATCAAGGCCGAGGGGCCGGCGCGACGGCTCGTGGGCCTCGAGCTCGGCGGCGAGCGTCTGGGGACCTACAACGACGGCTCGATGATCGATGCCTTCCCGGTCCTCCATGACGGCGAGGAGGTCGGTGAGGTCACCTCCGCCTGCTACTCGCCCCGGCTGGAGAAGAACATCGCCCTGGCGCTGGTGCCCTCCGCACTCTCGGAGATCGGGACCCGCTTCACGGTCGACGTCGCCGAGCGCCTCGGCGCCGGACTGCCCTCGGGCACGGAGCCGGTCGATGCGGTGGTGGTGCCGAAGCCGTTCATCGACCCCACCAAGGAGCAGCCGAAGGGCGATGTGACCTCCCTCGGCGCGGATTCCGTGGCGATGAGCGGCGGCGCCGGCACGGATGCCGTGGCGATGAGCGGCGGCGCCGGGATCTGAGATGACCCAGAACCCCGCTCTCGGCCCTGCCCCGCCCGCGGCGGCGCAGGGCCGAGAGGCGCAGTTCGAGGTGATCCCGCTGCGCGGCATCACCGACGAGGTCCTCGCCCAGCTGCCGGCGGGCGCCAGGGTGACCGTCACCGCCTCCCCCGCCCAGGGACTCGCCGCGACCCTCACGGTGGCCGGGGAGCTGGCGCAGCAGGGGTTCCGCGCGATCCCGCACCTGGCCGCCCGCATGCTCCACGGTGCGAGCGAGGTGGAGGAGGTCCTGACCCGCCTCACCGAGGCGGGGGTGGCCGAGGTGTTCGTCATCGCCGGCGACGCGCCACATCCGGCCGGGGAGCTCCCGGGTGCCCTCGAGCTGCTCGAGGCCATCGCCGCGGCCGGGTCCGGGATGAGCGTGGGGATCGGGGGGCACCCCGAGGGGCACCCGTTCCTCGGCGAGAAGGAGGCGATGACTCTGCTGCGGGCGAAGGCGGAGCACGCCTCCTATGCGGTCACCCAGATGTGCTTCGAGGCCGATCCGCTGCTGGCGTGGGTGGGCCGGCTCCGGGACGGGGGGATCACTCTGCCGGTGCGCCCGGGGATCGCCGTGCCCGCCGGCACCGCACGACTGCTGCGGATCGGCACCCGGATCGGGGTGGGACGCTCGCTGCGCCTGCTCAGCGGCGAGCACGCCGGTGTGCGCCGACTGCTCGGCCCCGGGCGGTGGTCGCCCGGTCCCCTGCTCACGGAGCTCGAGGAGGCCGGTTCCGCGCGCCCCGGTCTGGGGCTGCGTGGCCCGCATCTGTACACCTTCAATGCGCTGCAGGTCGCCCGGGAGTGCGCAGAAGGTCGCTGACCAGGGTGTCCTCGACACCCTCACCGTCTGTCCACGGCGGCCGCATGGGCCCTCCAGCCGTCTCTGGCATCGTGTGTGGTCCCACCCTCCCCGGAAGGAACACCGCGACATGGACGACACGGCATCGGGTGCCACTGCCTCGGCTGACCCCGACACTGCAGAGGCGGTCACCGCGCTCGTGACCGCGCAGCAGGAGCAGATCATCCGGCGCGAGGTCGACCCGGAGGAGCTGACCGAACGGCTGCGCCAGGTCCACCAGGAGCTCACCACGCTGCTCATGCATTACCAGTTCGGGATCGACGAGGTGCGCACGAAGGTCGACATCCTGCGTCGCGAGTTCGAGCTGATCCACGACTACAGCCCGATCGAGCACGTCCGCGCCCGGTTGAAGTCCACCGAGTCCCTCATCGAGAAGGCGGTGCGCACCGGCGGCGACATGACGATCCCCGCCATCCGTGAGCGGGTCACGGACATCGCCGGGATCCGGATCACCTGCAGCTTCGTCTCCGACGTCTACTGGATCGCGGACATGCTCAGCCGCCAGCGGGACCTCGAGGTGCTCACGGTCAAGGATTACATCGCCGCGCCGAAGCCCAACGGGTACCGCTCCCTGCATGTGATCGTGCAGGTGCCGGTCTACCTCTCCGAGCACACCGAGCTGGTGCCGGTCGAGTTGCAGCTGCGCACGATCGCGATGGACTTCTGGGCGAGCACCGAGCACAAGCTGTCCTATAAGTACCGCAAGAACCTCCCCGCCACCCTGCGCGGCGAGCTCGACGACGCCGCCCGCGTCGCCGCGGAGCTCGATGCCCGCATGGAGCGGCTGCGCGACGAGATCCGTCCCCAGCAGTGAGCGCGGGCACATAATGGGGGCATGACGGATGCGACCGCGACACGACGTGTGCTGATCACCGGAGCCGCCGGAGGCGTCGGCTCCCACCTCGCCGAGACCCTGGCCGCGCGCTACGATCTCGTGCTCCACGACCGCAGCCAGGACCTCGCACCCCCCGCAGTGGGGCTGCGGACCGCCGAGCTCGGCGTCTACGACGAGGTGCGAGCTCTGATGGACGGCATCGACACGGTCGTCCACATGGCCGGCGCTGCCTCCCCGGAATCATCCTGGGACGCTGTGCTCGAGGCGAACCTCATCGGGACCCGCAACGTGCTGGAGGCCGCCCGGGACGCCGGGGTGCGCCGCGTGGTGCTCGCCTCCTCCAACCACGCGATGGGCATGTACGACCGCTACGAGCAGTGGCCGGTCTACCCGGATCAGCTGCCCCGGGCGGATTCCCTGTACGGCGTCTCGAAGATCTTCGGCGAGGCGATCGGGCGGTTCTATCACGACCAGTATGGCCTGGACGTGATCAACCTGCGCATCGGCTGGTTCACCGTCGATCCGCTCGCGGCCCAGGAGGACATCCTGCGCGCCATGTGGCTCAGCCCCGCCGACTGCACCGAGGTGGTGCGGTGCGCGATCGAGGCCGAGGTGACCTTCGGGCTGTACTACGCGATCTCCGACAACCCCAACCGCCGCTGGGCACTGACGAACACCCAGCTCGAGCTGGGCTACCGGCCACAGGATTCCTGGACTCGCCTCCCGGGGGCCGCCGAGCACGTCGTGGAGGGCGGTGCCGAGGTGCGGGACAGCTGGCCCCTCGGCTCATGAGCCGGGCGACCACGGCAGCCCGAGCGCTGGTCGCCCTGCTCATCCTCGCCGCACTTCTCAGCAACGCCGCCGGCGCGATCGAGGACGATCTGCTCGCGCAGAACGTCTCCTACTTCACCAACCAGTCCAACTTCTTCTTCGTCGTGCTGGTCCTGGCCGGTCTCGTCCTGGCCGGGCGCCGACCTCCATGGTGGGACGACATCCGCGGGGCGGTCGCGTTCTACCTGGCGATGACGGGGATCATCTACGCCCTGCTGGTCGCTCCGCTGGACGAGCTGCTGCGCTGGGACATCGGCTGGACCGGGATCGTGCTGCACCGGCTGGCACCGCTGGTGGCGCTCGTCGACTGGGTGCTCACCCCGCGTCGGCGTGCTCCAGCGGCCCGTCGGATCCTGTGGTGGCAGTTGTACCCGGTGCTGTTCCTGACGCTGACCTGGGCGCGCGGCGGGATCACCACCTGGTACCCCTACGAGTTCCTGGACCCCACCGCCTCCTCCTGGGGGCAGGTGCTGCTCACCACGGCCGTGGTGCTGCTCGCCTTCTTCGCGGTCGCCGCCGCCGTGCACCTGCTCGAGGGGCGGGCTCGGTCGCGGGGAGTCCCGGCCACGGCCGCTGAACCAGTCCTGCACTGAGGAGTGCGCGACAGGGCTCAGTCGTGGCCCTCGGCGATCAGCGCCTCCAGTGCGGCGATCGCCTCCGGGTCCCCCTGGATCCGGACTGTCTGGGCACCATCGGCGAGGTGGTCGAGGGCCTGCTCCCGCCCCCAGGCCCAGAGGTTCAGCGCAGCTGCGGACCCCCTGGCTCCGGCCCGGGGCAGCTCCCCGGAGGCCGGCGGTCCTCCCAGCAGACGGCCGACGGGGACGTCGAACTCCTGACCGTCGCGCGGCCGGGTGCCCTTCCAGCGGCTGATCCCGAGCCACCGCGGCGCCCCTCCCTGCGGTCGGATCTCGACCGCGGCGACCGGGGTGGTGGTGGCCCAGTCGGGGATCCATTCGTAGGCGGCGGGCCACATCACCTCCAGCACGTGGTCCAGCCCCGCCGCAGCGAGGCGGGGATCGCTTGCGCTGACCGGGTGGCCGGCCGTCAGCTCGGCGTCGACACGGTGGATCGCCACCTCATGGGTCTGCATGCGCCGGGTGGTGCCTACGCTCTGCTGCTCGGAGAACCAGAACCAGGCGGGCTCCTCATCGGCGCGCGCCTCGAGCTGGGCGAGCAGCGCCGCGGTCGCCGCGGCCCGCCTCTCCAGCAGGGCCTCGCGCTTTTCGGGACGCGGCGCCTTCGCGGCCTCGATCGCCGTCACCTCGTCATCGGTGAGGGCGCCGGTGGCCAGGATCTCTGCCCAGAACTCATGGACCTCGGTGAGATGCCACAGCAGGTCGTCTGCGGTCCAGGCAGGGCAGGTGGGGACCTTCTGTCCGGGATCGGCGAGGGTCAGGGCGGAGATCAGGCGCTCCGCCTCCTCCCGGATGGTGGTGATCGCGTCGATGCTCATACACCCCATCGAAGCACGTTCTTGTGACGCGCGACACCCTGATATCGAACCTTCGACCCCTTGCCCATCTATACCCCTGAGGGGTATAACTGGAAGGACTGGATACCCCTCAAGGGTATTGCACCGAAGTGCCGCACCCGCGACACCGTCCCCGCTGAAGGAGTCCCATGAGCGCGACCACCACCGAGTTCCAGGTGACGGGCATGACCTGTGGCCACTGCGAGATGTCCGTACGCGAGGAGGTCAGCGAGATCACCGACGTCCTGAGCGTCGAGGTGAGCCACGAGACCGGCCGGCTCAGCGTCTCCGCCGAACAGGGCGTCGAGGACTCCGCAGTGCTCGCGGCCGTGTCCGAGGCCGGCTATTCGGCAGTGCGGGCCTGATGACCGCCGGCGCCCGAGTGGCCCTGTACGGCCTGCTGCTGGCGGCGCTGTTCGCGGCTTCGCTCGTGCTGGGCGACCTGCTGGCCCCCACCTCCTGGGTGGAGGGCTGGATCGGGTCACCCGGCCGTGGCCACTGACCACAGGGCCTCTGCACGCAGGAGTGCTGAGCACTTCACCGCTGAGCAGCCTCCACCCCTCCCGCTGCCCTCCTGACCGCGAGCCGGCCGGCTCGCAGGAACGAGAATCACGCCTCATGACCACTCCCCCGCCTGCATCGCAGCGTGAACTGGGTGCCGATATCGAGCTCGAGATCGGTGGGATGACCTGCGCCTCCTGCGCGAATCGGATCGAGCGCAAGCTCAACAAGCTCGATGGGGTCACCGCGGCGGTCAACTATGCCACTGAGAAGGCACGGGTGAGCGTGCCTGGCGACTACGACCCGCATGATCTGGTCACGGTCGTTGAGCAGACCGGGTACACCGCAGCGCTCCCGGTGGTGAAGGAGACGGGGAGCTCCGCCGAAGACGACGAGGAGCGGGAGGATCCGGAGCTGCGCTCGCTGCGCCAGCGGCTGATCGGCTCCGTGGTGCTGTCGGTGCCGGTCATCCTGCTCTCGATGATCCCGGCCCTGCAGTTCACCTACTGGCAGTGGGCGGTGCTCGCCCTGACCGCACCGGTCATCGTCTGGGCCGCCTGGCCCTTCCACCGGGCCGCGGCCCTGAACCTCCGCCACGGCGCGGCGACCATGGACACCCTGATCTCGGTGGGCACCATCGCCGCCTTCCTCTGGTCGCTGTATGCACTCTTCCTGGGCACCGCCGGCGAGGCCGGGATGACCCACGAGTTCGCGCTGACCATCGCTCCGTCCGACGGATCGGCCAACATCTACCTCGAGGTCGCCGCAGGCGTGACCATGTTCATCCTGCTGGGCCGCTACTTCGAGAAGCGCTCCAAGCGGCAGGCCGGCGCCGCGCTGCGCGCCCTGCTGGACATGGGCGCGAAGGACGTCGCTGTGATGCGCGGCGGCGTCGAGATCCGGATCCCCGTCGGCGATCTCGCCGTGGGCGACGAGTTCGTGGTCCGGCCCGGAGAGAAGATCGCGACCGACGGTGTGATCGCCTCCGGCACCTCCGCGGTGGACGCTTCGATGCTCACCGGCGAGTCCGTGCCGGTCGAGGTCGGCGAGGGCGACGCCGTCACCGGCGCGACCGTGAACGCGGGCGGGCGACTGCTGGTGCGTGCCACCCGCGTGGGCGGCGACACTCAGCTCGCGCAGATGGCGACGCTGGTCGAGGATGCTCAGTCCGGCAAGGCCGAGATCCAGCGCCTGGCCGACCGGGTCTCCGGCATCTTCGTGCCGATCGTCATCGCCACCGCGGTGATCGTTCTCGGTGCCTGGATCGGCGCCGGCTTCCCGCTGGAGGCAGCATTCACCGCCGCGGTCGCGGTGCTGATCATCGCCTGCCCCTGCGCCCTCGGGCTCGCGACCCCCACCGCACTGCTGGTGGGAACCGGTCGCGGCGCCCAGCTGGGCATCCTCATCAAGGGCCCCGAGGTGCTGGAGTCCACCCGCACAGTCGACACCGTGGTGCTGGACAAGACCGGTACCGTCACCACCGGCAAGATGGCTCTGGCCGAGGCCATCCCCGCCGACGGAGTGGCCCGTACCGAGCTGCTGCGTCTCGCAGGCGCGGTCGAGGACGCCTCCGAGCACCCGATCGCCCAGGCCATCGCCAAGGGCGCCGCGACAGAGGTGGGCTCCCTGCCCGCGCTGGACGGCTTCGAGAACCTCGAGGGACGCGGCGTGCACGGCACGGTCGAGGGCCGCTCGGTCCTCGTCGGACGCACCGCCCTGCTCACCGCGCAGAAGCTTCCGGCACGCCTGGCCGAGGCGAAGGCCGCCGCGGAATCCCGCGGGCAGACCGCTGTCGTGGTGGTGGTCGACGGCGCCGCCCACGGCATGCTCGTGGTCGCCGACACCGTCAAGCCCACCAGCGCCGAGGCGATCCAGCAGCTGCAGGGGCTCGGTCTCACCCCGATCCTGCTCACCGGCGACCACCGCGCCGTCGCCGAGCAGATCGCGGCCGAGGTCGGCATCACCGAAGTGATCGCCGAGGTGCTGCCGAAGGACAAGATCGATGTGGTCACCCGACTGCAGGACGAGGGCAAGGTGGTCGCCATGGTCGGTGACGGCGTCAACGACGCTGCGGCACTGGCCCAGGCGGACCTGGGCCTGGCCATGGGCACCGGCGCCGACGTCGCCATCGAGGCCGGGGACATCACCCTGGTGCGCGGCGACCTGCGCAGCGCGGCCGATGCGATCCGCCTGTCCCGTCGTACCCTGGGCACCATCAAGGGCAACCTGTTCTGGGCCTTCGCATACAACACGGCAGCGATCCCGCTGGCGGCGCTGGGCCTGCTGAACCCGATGCTCGCCGGTGCCGCCATGGCCTTCTCCAGCGTGTTCGTGGTGGGCAACAGCCTGCGGCTGCGTTCGTTCCGCAGCCGTGCGCACGAGACTCGTCCGTCGCCTGCACCCACCCCGCAGCCCGTACCGGTGGCCTGACCACCCTGCTCCCCGGAGGAACCTCTCATGACCACCACTGATTCGAACACTGCTGAGCCGAGCACTGCCGAGCCGGCGTCCGCCGATGCGGTGTCCGCGGATACCGCGATCGCCATCGATCCCGCGTTGGAGGCCGACGGCGGCGAGCACCACCACGGCTACATCTCCGACAAGTCCCGCTACCTCGCCCGCCTCAAGCGGATCGAGGGCCAGGCCCGGGGCCTGCACCGGATGGTGGACGAGGAGAAGTACTGCATCGACATCCTCACCCAGATCAGCGCTCTGAAGAGCGCGCTGGACGGCGTGGCGATGGGGCTGCTCGACGACCACCTGCAGCACTGCGTGGTCGACGCCGCCCGGGCCGGAGGCGATGAGGGCGAGGCGAAGATGAAGGAGGCCTCCGCCGCGATCGCGCGGCTGGTGCGCTCCTGAGCAGTCCGCTGCAACGAGTGGGGGAACGCGCGATGAACGCCGCAGGGTCCGGAGGACGGCGCGAGGAGATCCTCGACGGCGCCGCGGAGATGTTCGCCGAGCGCGGGCACCCGGGCTCCCTCCCGATCCGCCTGCTGGCCACGCTCGATGCGGAGTCCGTCAGCGAGGACCATCACGGTCGGCATCGGATGGCGCGGCTGCGGAAGGTGCACGAGCACCTCCTCGCGAGCTGCTTCAGCGACGTCAAGAAGCGAGGGCTCCTGCGGGACGCCGCAGACGGCGAGCGCGGAGAGAGCACGGCGCCCTGAGCGCGGGATCCTCGGAGCCCGGGCCGTGGGCTGAGTTCCTGGAGGGGCCGCCACCGGCCGGGTTCGTTCCCGCTGCTCGCAGTGGCGGCACAGCCGGACTGGCTAGAGTGCCTCCGGACCATCCGCCGCGAGAAAGACCCCGATGCCTGCTTCCCCCAGCCTCACCACCACCGCCCTGCACGCCGGCTACCCCGGCGAGGAGGTGCTCCGCGGGATCGATCTGACCGTCCGCGCGGGCGATCCGCCGCTGGGACTGCTCGGCGCCTCCGGGGCGGGCAAGACGACACTGCTGGCGACACTCAGCGGTGAGCACCGGCCGAACTCCGGCCGCGTCGCCTGGGACGGCCGGGAGGTGACGAAGCTGCGTGGCAAGGAGCGGCGCCGGTTCCGCGCGGCCGTCCGCTTCGTCTCGCAGTACGCGATGACGATCTCCGATCCGCGCGAGACCGTCCGCTCACGTCTCGAGCTGGCGGCGAAGGTCGCGCGCAAGGGCGGTCGTACGCACGCCGTCTCCCCCGCGGAGATGCTCGAGTCCGTGGGGCTGGCAGAGCACTACCTGCCGCGCACGATGCGCACCCTCTCCGGCGGTGAGACCCAGCGGGTCGCGCTCGCGACCGCGCTCGCCACCCGGCCGGAGATCCTGGTGCTCGACGAGCCGATGACCGCCGTCGACCCCAGCACCCGCAGCCGGATCAGCGTCACGCTCGCCGAGACGATCCGCCGCCTGGGCATCGGCACCCTGATCGCTTCCCATGACGTGGAGCTGCTGCAGCGGCTGTGCCCCCAGGTGGCCTTTCTCGGCGCAGGGCAGATCCTCGCCCAGGGCAGCCTCGACGAGGTCCTCGCCCGGACCGAGCACGAGGAGATCCGCGATCTGGCGGAGGCGAATCCGGTGGCGCTGCAGCGCTTCCGCTGAGCCTGCCGAACGGCACGGCCGGCACCTGCGCTGTTCGCTCGATCACAGCGTGCTCCCTCGAGTTGGACTCGAGGGGACTTGCAGGTAAAGTTCTTTCCTGTTCGCGCCATTAGCTCAGTTGGTTAGAGCGGCTGACTCTTAATCAGTAGGTCCGGGGTTCGAGTCCCTGATGGCGCACCAGCAGTCGAAGCCCCACCGGTCACCCGGTGGGGCTTCTTCGTGTCCCGGTGGGTTCCGTTGCGGCAGCGCCCACTGGGCCGACCACCCCCTTGGCCTTCCTGGCACACTGACGGAGCATTCACGATCCAGCTCGAGCATCCCCGACCTCCAGGAGCTCCACCGCGATGACGGCATCTCCACCTACCAGCACCGACCGCCCCCCGACCCCCTGGACGGACAACCTCGGCAGAGCCGGGGCCCGCGCCGGGCAGCTCCTCCTGATCGCCGCCGTGATGGTCGGGGTGGTGTGGCTGCTGCTGCGCGTGCAGGTCGTGGTCGTCTCCGTGCTGGTGGCACTGATCCTCGCCTCCGCCGTCGCGCCGCTGGTGAAGTGGCTGATCGGCAAGGGCTGGTCGCGGATGTGGGCCACCATCGCCTCGTTCTTCGCCATCGTGGTGGTCGCCAGCGGCGTGGTCAGCGGCATCGTGCTGGCGATCCGCAGCGAATGGGACCGCCTGGTCTCCTCCGCAGTGGACGGCTGGGAACAGCTCAACGCCTGGATCTCCTCCCTTCCCCTGCCCGTTGACACGTCGATGATCGATGATGCCGCACAGCAGGTCACGAACTTCGTCACCAGCGAAGACTTCGCTGCGAGCACCCTCACCGGGGTCAGCGCCGCCACTGAGTTCCTCACCGGCGTGGTGCTGATCGTCGTGCTGCTGTTCTTCTTCCTCAAGGACGGCTCGTCGATCTGGAACTTCGTCCTGCGCTGGTTCCGCGGCGAGACCCGCGCCAAGCTCGCCGAGTCCGTCGACCGCGCCTCGGGAGTGCTCGGCGGGTACGTGCGCGGTACCGCGACCGTCGCTCTGGTCGACGCCATGCTCATCGGCATCGGCCTGGTCATCGTGGGAGTGCCGCTCGCGGTCCCGCTCGCAGTGATCGTGTTCATCGGCGCGTTCATCCCTGTGGTCGGCGCGACCGTCGCAGGCATCCTGGCCGCAGCTGTCACCGTCGTGACCACTGGCCCGATCGAGGCACTGATCGTGGTCGCCATCGTCATCGCGGTGAATCAGGTCGAGGGCAATCTCCTCCAACCCGTCGTCATGGCACGTACCCTCAGCCTCCACCCGCTGATCGTGCTGCTGGCCCTGACGATCGGCACGATCGTGGGCGGCATCTTCGGTGCCATACTCGCCGTCCCGTACACGGCCATGGCCTGGACCCTGATCCAGATCTGGACCGAGCGGTACCAGGCGGGGGACGATCCCGTCCTGGGGAAGGACCCGTTGGACCCGAGGAGCCATGCGGGGAGCAAGGCCAGCTGGTCCCAAAGGGTGAAGCACCGGCGACTCCGCCGGAAGCGTCCGAGGGGGTCGCGGCTCGGCGCTGTCGAGCAGGAGGAGGCCGAAGATCCTCGGGAAAGCCCGCCCGATCCGTCTGAAGCGCCTGAAGCGCGCTAGCAGAGCTCAACCTGCCAGGCTGCAACACCGTTCACGGCAGACTCCCGTCAGCGGGGTGCTTCGTTCCACGGGACGTCCGCGGGCACGCGCAGCGGCTGCAGTCCTCTAGACTCGAACCTCCCAGGATTGTCTGTGTGCGAGGGTCCGCTCGGATCGCTCGTCGGAGGAGGTCGGAGTGAGGATCGCGGTCACCGGTGCCACAGGCGTGCTCGGGCAGGAAGCCGTGGAGGCGCTGGTCGCTGCAGGGCATGAGGTCACAGGCATCACCCGCCGTGATTCCGGGGTGCCGATCGTCGAGGGACGCGGCGGCAGTGCGATCGTCGCCGATGTGTTCGATCCGCATGATCTAGCCCGGGCGTTCCGCGGCCATGACGTGGCGATCAACGCCCTCGCCCATGTCCCGGTCGGGATGTCGGGACTGCGCCCGCTGGCCTGGCGCGAGGACGACCGGCTCCATCTCGAGGCCTCCGTGGCGATCGCGAAGGCCGCGGCCGAGGCGGGTGTGCGGCGACTGATCCAGGAGTCCACGATCTTCCTCTACCCGGACAACGGTGCCGAGTGGATCAGCGAGGACCTCCCGTTGAGCGTGCGCAACCAGGCGTTCCGGCCACGGGTGAAGGAGATGCGGGCGGCGGTCGACTTCGCGACCTCGGGCCGCAGCACCGTGATCCTGCGCCTGGGCCAGCTCTTCGGCCGCGATCAGCACACCACGCACGCCCTGAAAGCCACCCGCGACGGAGATCCGATCCTGCTGGGCAAGCCCGACCAGTACATCACCCTGCTGCACCATTCCGATGCCGGGCGCGCCTTCGTGGCGGCGCTGCGGGCGAGCAGCGGGTTCTACAACGTCGGCGGCGAGCCGATCCTCAAGAAGCGCTGGGCGAAGGACCTCGCCACGGAAGCGGGCTCCGAGCACCCCGCGAAGTTCTACCCGGAGATCACCCAGGCGATCGTCGGCACCCGATTGGACGTGCAGCGCCGCTCGCAGCGCGTCTCCTCGCTGCGGTTCATGTCCGAGACCGGATGGCGCCCGACGGTGGGCCCCTCCACGCCGGGCTGGTCGCGCCGCTGAGCTGTGCGCTCACGGGCTGTGGAGCACTTCTCCGGCGGTGAGCCCGCTCCTGCGTGCGAGCTCCCGGCCCTGGCCGCTGTCAGTGCGGCAAACGCATGCCCTGACTGGGCGCGGAGTCGACGACACCGAGCAAGCGGTGGAGCGGTTGCCCGGGCGGGTCCGCGAGCAGGGCGATGCAGGGGTGCGGCGGGGCGGCCGCATCGATGCGCGCCACCAGGTCCTCCAGCACCGCCCTGCCCAGGCCCCGGCGCTGATGAACGGGGTCGGTGGCGATGTCGGCGAGGTGGAAGTACCAGGTGCCGTCCCCGATGACGCGTCCCATCGCGGCGGGGTCAGGGCTCTGGGGCATGGCGCGATCCTGTCACCCGCCGCTTCCCCACGTCGAGGTGCTCCCCCGGGGGCCTCGCCGCGCCCACGCCGCGAGCGCGAGATACTGCAGGGGTGAGTTCCTCCGCCTCTGCCCTTCCCGATGCTTCCCGCTGCCCCTGCGGCAGCGGTGACACCTTCGGTGCCTGCTGCCGTCCGGTGCTGCGCCAGGAGCGGCGAGCCGCCACGGCGGCCGCGCTGATGCGCTCGCGGTACACCGCCTTCACGGTGCGCGACGTCGACCATCTCCTGCGCACCTGGCATCCGCGCACCCGGCCCGGGCGCGCGGCTCTGCTCGACTCGCTGTCCGATGAGGTGCGCTGGCTGCGGCTGGACGTGCACTCCACGAGCGCGGGCGGGCCCTTCGACGATGCCGGAACCGTCGAGTTCACCGCCCTGTCGAAAGGCCCTCGCGGCCGAGAGGCGCAGCGCGAGCTCTCCCGGTTCGTGAGGGAGGGCGGTCACTGGCTCTACGTCGACGGCGACGTCTGAGCAGCTTCGCCGCAGAGACAGCATGCGGCGACGGGCACGTGCGTGACCGGCGCCGAGGAGCACGGGAGGGGCGGGAGCGCCCGCGAAGGATCAGTCCTTCGCGGCGCGGGCCTTCTCCTTGGCCTTGGCCATGTGCTCCGCGGCCTTGGCCTTCTCGGCCTCGGCCTTCTTCTCAGCCTTCGAGGACTTCTTCGCGGACTTCTCCTCCCCATCGGACAGGGCGATCGCCGCAGCGATGCCCGCACCGATCAGGACCACGCCGATGACGCCGCCTGCGATCGCCACCGGGAGCGTCGCAGGGGACTTCTCATCACCGGCTGCGGAAAAACCCTTCACCGATCCGACGAGCTCGTTCTTCCACCGCGTCACCGCATTCACGGGATGGACGCGGTCGACCAGCTCATCGATGTCCGATGCGAGGTTGTCCTGCCGGCGATACGCCTCGCTGCGCATATCGTCCAGGCTCTTCTTCTTCGCCACCACTGCCTCCGGGGGTCGTCAGGGCTTGCTCTTGCAGATCGTATCGCGGCCAGCGGGGTGTCAGGGCCCACTGCGCCGAGTGCGGGTCAGTTCCTGGTGCGGGCGAGGAAGTCATCAGCCCCGCCGACCAGCTCGACATGGCCGGTCTCGACGTCGGCCGCTGCCATCGCGGCGACCTCCGCAGCGAACTCCTCGACGGAGTAGAGCTTCCCGGCGGCCTCGCGGCGGGCCTCGAGCGCACCGGGGCGGGCACGGTTCAGCAGGGTCGCAGTGACAGTCCCCTCGATCATGTCGCCGGAGACGACCACGAAGGAGACCCCCTTCGCGGACATCTCCCCGAGCCGCTGCATCAGCGCGACCTCGCCGGCCCGCTTCGACCTCGCGACCTGCTCGTACTCGGGCATCGTCTCGACCTCGTCGATGAAGTGCGCCTGGTGACTGGTCACGAAGACCACGCGGCCGCCCTCGGAGAGGTGCGCGAGCCCGGCCGTGAGGGCGTCGTTCTGCGCGTCGCGGTTCAGACGCATCGCGTAGTCCTCGCCGAGATCCGCCTCCATGCCGCCGGAGGCATTGAGGACCAGCAGGTCGAGCGAGCCGAAGCTGTCGATCGCGGTCTGCATAAGGGTGCTCGCGCCCTCGACATCGGTGAGGTCCGCGCCGACGGCGACGGCCTTGCCACCGGTGGCCTCGATCTCCGCGACGACCTTGTTCGCCCGCGGCGCCTTCTGGCGGTAGTTGATCACGACGTTCGCGCCCTCGGCGGCGAGCAGCTTCGCGGTAGCGGCACCGACTCCGCGGGACGAACCGGTGACGACGGCGGTCTTGCCTGCGAGGGCGCTCATGAGTACTCCTGATGGGTCGAGGTCTGGAAGACCCTCCGAGCCTACCGGAGCATGCTGCCCGGGCCGTTAGGCTGGGACTCGCGCGCGAGTGGCGGAATCGGTAGACGCGCTGGATTTAGGTTCCAGTGCCTGAGGGCGTGAGGGTTCGAGTCCCTTCTCGCGCACGCACCATCCCGGCGACGAGGAGACGCTCCATGACCTTGTTCGGACTGGTCCGCCACGGACAGACTGACTACAACCTGCGGGACCTCTTCCAGGGCTCCTCGGACATCCCCCTGAACGAGACCGGCATCGCCCAGGCGCACGCCGCCTTCGACGGCCTGCCGGCCGTGGACTGGGATGTGGTGGTCTCCTCGCCCCTGCAGCGGGCGGAGCAGACCGCGCGCATCATCGGCCAGGACCACGACATCCCCTTCGGCGGCACCGAGGACCGGTTGCGGGAGATCGACTGGGGTGCAGCGGAGGGACAGCCCACCTCCGAGATGGAGCAGCAGTACCCCGGCCGTGACTTCCCCGGCGTCGAGGACACCCAGCAGGTCGCCGACCGCGGCTTCGACGGTCTGGAGGCGCTCGAGGAGAAGTACCGGGGCCAGAAGGTGCTGGTTGTCGCGCACGGCACGCTGATCCGCTTCCTGCTGTCCGGGATCATGGAACAGCCGCTGCCGTCGATCCCGAACGCGACCCTGTCGCTGATCGAGCTCGAGGGGACCACCTGGTCGGTCTCGATGGTCGCCGGGCAGACGGTGGAGAATCACGTCACGATGGATTCCCGCGCGCAGAATCCCCGCTTCTTCGTGGAGAAGGGGGAGCTGGCGCCGCTGGACCGGCGCAGCCCGCAGCAGACAGCATCCGCCGACGCCGAGGAGGCCGCTCGATGAACAGCCGCACCGCCGTGGACTCCGAGGGCTCGTGGTTCGAGCCCGAGCAGGTGACCGAGCTGCGCCGCCGATTGCCGATCCCCTATGTGGACATCATCCCGGTGCGCACCGATGTGGACGGCTCCGTGGAGGAGGTCGGCCTGTTGCTGCGTGCCTCCGGCGCGGGGCTGATCGTGCGTGCGATCGTCTCCGGGCGGGTGCTGGTCCACGAGTCGCTCCGCGAAGCGGTCGCCCGGCACATCGACAAGGACCTGGGGCCGATGGCGATGCCGCGGATCCCCGTCTCCTTGGTGCCGTTCACGGTCGCCGAGTACTTCCCCACCCCAGGGGTCTCTCCGTTCCACGATCCGCGCCAGCACGCGATCTCGCTGGCCTATGTGGTGCCGATCGACGGGGAGACCGCCCCGCAGGAGGATGCGCTGGAGCTGACCTGGT
The DNA here is from genome assembly GCA_030457675.1 of Brachybacterium sp. Lineage (GTDB taxonomy): Bacteria > Actinomycetota > Actinomycetes > Actinomycetales > Dermabacteraceae > Brachybacterium. Next base: position 22,196 of record JAKDUN010000008.1, read on the forward strand.
TCGGCATCGACGAGCTGCTGGCCGATTCCTCGCCGCTCGATGAGATGGAGGGCGGCCGGGACCTGCTGGTCCGGCGCGCTCTCGCCCACGTCGGCGCCGTCTGAGCACGACTCGTGGCTGCGGCCCCGGTCGGGAGGTTCCTCCGGGCCGGGGCCGCTCTCGTCATCGTGCCGGGTGCCGGCTCCTCAGCCCGCAGCGCCGATCAGCTGCGCCACGTGCCCGGCGAGCGCCCGGAACGCCCTGCCGCGATGGGAGATCGCGTCCTTCTGCTCGGGGCTGAGCTCCGCCGAGGAGCGCTTCTCTCCTTCCGGCCGGAACAGGGGGTCGTAGCCGAAGCCGCCTGCGCCGCGGCGCTCCCGCAGCAGCACGCCGACCATCTCTCCGCGTTCGACGGTCTCGGCGCCGTCGGGAGCGACCAGCGCCGCCGCGCACACGAAGCGGGCGGTGCGGTGGGCGTCGGGCACGTCGCCGAGCTGCGCCAGCAGCAGGTCGTTGTTCGCCTCGTCGTCGCCGTGCCGGCCGCTCCAGCGCGCGGAGAAGATCCCCGGCGCCCCGCCGAGCACGTCGACCGACAGCCCGGAATCGTCGGCGACGGCGAGCAGCCCGGTGGCCGCTGCGGCGGACCGCGCCTTCAGCAGGGCGTTGCCCTCGAAGGTGACCGCGTCCTCGACCACATCGGGCAGGGCGATCCCGGCCGAGGAGATGATCTGCTCGGGCGCGAGGCCCGGCACCGCAGCGGTGAGGATCCGCTGCAGCTCCGCCAGCTTCTTGGCATTGTGCGAGGCCAGGATCACCCTCGCCCCGGCCGGGACCGCTGCCTGCGCCGCGCTCATCACTGCTCGGCTCACCGCTGCTCGGCGAGGACGTCCCGCTGGATCTGCGCGAGGTCCGCGCAGCCGCCGGTGGCCAGGTCCAGCAGCGCCCCCAGCTCGGAGCGATCGAAGGGTGCGCCCTCGGCGGTGCCCTGCACCTCGACGAAGGAGCCGGAGCCGGTGACCACGACGTTCATGTCGGTCTCGGCTTCGACGTCCTCCCGGTACTCCAGATCCAGCAGCGGCCGACCCTCGAGGATCCCGACGCTGATCGCGCTGATCGAGTCGGTGAGCACCTGCTTCGCGGCCGGCAGCGCGGTGTGCTGCTTGCCCCAGGTGATCGCGTCGGCGAGGGCGACATAGGCGCCGGTGATCGCGGCGGTGCGGGTGCCGCCGTCGGCCTGCAGCACGTCGCAGTCGAGCTGGATGGTGTTCTCGCCCAGTGCGTCGAGGTCGATGACCGCGCGCAGGGAGCGGCCGATCAGGCGGGAGATCTCGTGGGTGCGGCCACCGATCTTCCCCTTGACGGACTCGCGCGGGGAGCGGGTGTTGGTGGCGCGCGGGAGCATCGCGTACTCGGCCGTGACCCAGCCGGAGCCGGAGCCCTGCTTCCAGCGGGGCACCCCGGCGGTGAAGGATGCGGCGCACAGCACGCGGGTGCGACCGAACTCGATCAGCGCGCTGCCCTCGGCCTGGTCGAGCCAGCCTCGGGTGATGCGCACCTCGCGCAGCTGATCGGGGGTGCGGCCGTCGATGCGGTCGCCGGTGGGGGTCTGGGTCGAAGAGCTCACGGAGCTCCTTCCTGGGAGGAATCAGGCGGTGTTCTCAGTCCGATCTCCTACCGCTCGTTCCTCGCAGTACGTCGATCGGACAGTGTTCTCAGTCCGATCTCCTACCGCTCGTTCCTCGCAGTACGTCGATCAGACACGTCGAGGATATCCATCGGCCGGACCATCGTGATCGGTCCGGTGTGCACCTCGCGCGCCTCGGCCAGCGGGATCTCGGGATCGGTCCAGGCCGGGATGTGGGTCAGGGCGAGTTGGCGCACGCCTGTGCGGGCCGCGACCTCGCCCGCCCGGCGCCCGGTGAGATGGACCCCGGTGAAGTGGTCGTCGCGGCCCTCGATGTATCCGGCCTCACACAGGAACAGGTCGGCGTCGACCGCGAGCTCGTCCAGCGCCTCGCAGTCGTCGGTGTCGCCCGAGTAGGCGAACGTGGACCCGTCGGCGGTGATCCGGAAGCCATAGGCCTCCACCGGGTGCAGCACGGCGCGGGTCTGGATCTCCAGTGACCCGACCGAGAACCGGCGGCCGTCGCTGAGGGCGCGGTACTCGAAGGGAGCGGTGCTCACCCCGTCGGGGATGTGGCCGTTCCGGCCCAGCACCCCGGAGATCCGATCGGGCAACGGGGCGGGGGCGTGGATCGGCAGCGTCCCCAGGTCCGTGCGCGAGTGGTAGGCCCAGAACACCTCGAGGCCGGTGACGTCGAGGTAGTGGTCGGGGTGGAGGTGGGAGATGATCACCGCGTCCAGGTCGGCGGGGTCGATCACATTCTGCAGCGGGCCGAAGGCGCCGGAGCCGAGATCCATCAGCACCCGCCACAGGCGACCGTCTGCGTCCTCGTGCTCGATGAGGTAGCTGGAGGCGGCGCTGGCGGGGCCGGCGAAGCTGCCGCTGCAGCCGATGACGTGGACCCTCATGCGGACACCACCGGAAGGTTGCTGGTCATGTCGAAGGTGGGACCCAGGAAGCGGCGGGAGAGGCGGGCGAAGCTCTCGCTGCCGGCGCCGACGGCGGTCTGGGCGAAGACGTGCTGCGGCGGGCGCTCCGTCTCCCGCAGCTGCTCAGTGGCCTGCAGGTGGCCGTACACGTCCAGCGCGGTCTCCTCGGCGGAGGAGACCAGGGTGACGTCCGGTCCCATCACGTAGCTGATGGGGCCGGCGAGCATCGGGTAGTGGGTGCAGCCCAGCACCAGGGTGTCCACGCCTGCCTCCTGCACCGGCGCCAGGTACTCCTTCGCCGTCTCGACCACGTCCCGGCCGCTGACCACGCCGTGCTCGACGAATTCGACGAAGCGCGGGCAGGCCTGGGTGGTGAGCGTCAGCTCGGGGGCAGCGGCGAAGGCGTCCTCGTAGGCGCGGGAGACGACGGTGCCCTGGGTCGCGATCACGCCGACCCGGCGATTGCGGGTGGCGGCGACGGCGCGGCGCACGGCCGGCTGGATCACCTCGACCACCGGCACGTCATAGCGTTCGCGGGCATCGCGCAGCACGGCCGCCGAGGCGGTGTTGCAGGCGATGACGAGCATCTTCACCCCGTGCTCGACCAGGCCGTCCATGATGTCCAGCGTCAGCGAGCGCACCTCGGCGATGGGGCGGGGCCCATAGGGCCCGTGCGCGGTGTCGCCGATGTAGACCAGCTCCTCCTGGGGCAGCTGGTCGAGGACGGCGCGGGCGACCGTGAGGCCACCCACTCCGGAGTCGAAGATCCCGATCGGCGCGTTGTTCATCCGCTCCAGGCTAATCTCGACAGCCGTCCAGCGCAGTGTTTGCGCGCTCACTGCGTGCCGTTTCACAGTTCGGTCACAGTCTGCGGTGAGGAGCGCAGTCGGGCGGCGGCGCAGGCGAGACCTAGTCCAGCGCTCGCAGCAGGCTCTCCTGCAGCCAGGACAGCAGCTCGTAGACGGCGATGACGATGTCGGAGCCGACGTGCTCGTCATCACCGACGGGCTCCGCCTCTTCGACCTTCTCCCCGATCTGCTGGAGCATCCGCACGGTGTCGAAGTCGCCGTCGCGCCTGAGACCGAGGCGGTCGGCCAGCACGATCCGCACGTCGTTCAGGGCCCGCAGCATCGCCATCGACTCGGCGTCGTCGATCACGACCTCGCCGTGGCCTCCGCCGGAGCGATCCAGGATCTGCATCACGAGGCGGAGATCGGCGAGCTTGCCGTCGGCGAGATCCTGCTGCGCCAGCCGCCGGTACTCGATCGCCAGCTCCGGATCCTCCGATGCCGCCGGGAACAGGCGGCGCACGGCGGAGTCCGAGGGTTCACGCGGATCGCGCCCGGCGAACTCGGCCTCCAGGCGGCGCAGCGGGTCCTCGCTCTGCGCGGCGCGGCGCAGGACGTCCCCGTCCCCGTCGATCCCCAGATCAGCGCGGATCAGGTCTGCCGTCTCCTGGGCGACCTGGGCGAGGATCGACTTCTCCTCGCCGTCGAGCCGGCAGGCCAGGGTGCTGTCCGCGCGACGCCGGAATGCATGCGCCATCAGTTCTCCCCCGCCTTCTCCAGTGTGGCCTGCAGGCCGAAGGAGTGCATCGCCTGCACGTCGGTCTCCGCCCGTTCGCGGGAACCGCGCGAGACGACCGCACTGCCCTCCTCATGGACCTGCATCATCAGCTGCTCGGCCACCAGATGCGAGAAGCCGAAGTAGCTGCGGAACACGAACTCGACGTAACTCATGAGATTCACGGGGTCGTTCCAGACCACGGCGCACCAGGGACCGTCGGTCTCCACGGTCGTCTGCACACTGCCGGCGGGGTCGGTGAGCGACTCGGTTCCCGGGTCCGCCCGCGACAGCTCGACCGGCATGCACATCCTCCTGAGTCCAGCCGCGCCCCCAGGACCGGGATGCGGCGGTGATGAGTCTACGGGGCGCGCCCGGTCCCCTGCCGCCCCAGCACGCATTACGGTGGACACCGTGACTTCTGCCCTGCTCACCGACCTCTACGAGCTGACGATGCTGGAGGCCGCCCGCGAGGCCGGCACCGCCTCGCGGCGCTGCGTCTTCGAGGTGTTCACCCGCTCCCTGCCCGAGGGGCGCCGCTACGGCGCGCTCGCGGGCACCGGCCGTGTGCTCGACGCGATCGCCGACTTCCGTTTCGACGACGCCGACCTGCGTTACCTGCGCAGCACCGGAGTGCTGAAGGAGGAGACCCTCGAACACCTGGCGGAGTACCGCTTCACCGGCGATGTGCACGGCTATGCGGAAGGCGAGCTCTACTTCCCGAACTCTCCCGTGCTGCGCATCGAGGGGACCTTCGAGAACGCGGTGCTGCTGGAGACGATGGTGCTGTCGATCCTGAACCACGACAGCGGCATCGCCTCCGCCGGCTCCCGCATGGTCACCGCCGCCCGCGGCCGTCCCTGCATCGAGATGGGCGGGCGCCGGATCCACGAGGACGGCGCGATCGCCGCGGCCCGCGCCGCGTACATCGTGGGATTCGACTCCACCTCGAACCTCGCCGCGGGCGCGCACTACCGGGTCCCGGTCGCGGGCACGGCCGCACATGCCTTCACCCTGCTGTTCGACAGCGAGGAGGAGGCGTTCCGCGCCCAGCTCGCCTCCCAGGGAAGCGGGACGACGGTGCTGGTGGACACCTACGACGTCGAG
>JAKDUN010000218.1 GCA_030457675.1 Brachybacterium sp.
AGCTCGGCTACGGGGTCTGGCAGGTCGAGAACGAGGTCGCCGCCGACGTGGTCGTCACCGCGCTCGAGGCCGGCTACCGGCACGTCGACACCGCTCGCGGCTACAACAACGAGGTCGGCGTGGGCCAGGCGCTGCGCACCACCGATCTGCCCCGCGATGACATCTTCGTGACCTCCAAGGTCCCCAACCAGGACCAGGGCTACGACGCGACCCTCGCCTCCTTCGACGCCACCATGACCGATCTGGGCCTGGAGGAGCTCGACCTCTACCTGATCCACTGGCCCGCCCCGTCCGCGGGCCTGGCCGTCGGGACCTGGAAGGCGCTCATCTCCCTGCAGGAGCAGGGCCGGATCCGCTCGATCGGCACCTCGAACTTCCGCATGGAGGACCTCATCCAGCTCGAGTCCGAGACCGGCGTGGTGCCGGTGCTCAATCAGATCGAGCTGCACCCCTACTTCAACCAGCCCGAGCTGCGCGACTTCCATGCTGCCAAGGGCATCGTCACCGAGTCCTGGTCGCCGCTGGGCCAGAGCGGCGGCGAGCTCGAGGACCCGGTCATCACCCAGATCGCGGAGACCCACGACGCCACCCCCGCCCAGGTCATGATCGGCTGGAACCTGGCGCTCGGCAATGTGGTGATCCCGAAGTCCGTCACCCCCGAGCGGATCGCCGCGAACTTCGCCTCCCTCGAGCTGAGCCTCTCCGAGGACGAGGTCGCGCAGATCAGCGCCCTGCACAAGGGCGAGGACGGCCGGCGCGGCAAGCACCCGGCCGAGTTCGCCGGGCACCAGGGCGCCTGAGCGGGCGTCCTGCGGGGCCGGCCCCGCAGGATCTGTTGCGGTCGGCGGCGCGAGCGCACAGAATCGAGCGATCACCGGGCCTTCAGCGGAGAGGGCGCGGAGCGAGCCGACGGCGCCGCGGCGCAGGAGGGGGCCGGAGCATGGACGAGGGCAGCACTACAGAGCCCAGTGCGAGCATCGTGCCGGGGACGGCGAGCGTGCTGCCCGGCGCGGCGATCCTCGGCCTCGAGGCGGATGACGCCCCGGCCGCGCTGCGGGCCCTCTCGGCCCGGCTGCGGGAGATCGGCGCGGTCACCGAGGGCTTCGAGGCGGCGGTGCTGCGACGCGAGGAGATGCACCCCACCGGCCTGCCCACCTTCGTGCCCGCGGCGATCCCGCACACCGATCCGGAGCATGTGATCACCCCGGGCTTCGCGGTCGCCGTCCCGAGGGACCCGGTGGCCTTCGGCGAGATCGGCTCCTCCGGGCAGCGCACCATCTGGGTGGAGCTGGTGATCATGCTGGTGCTCGATGACGCCCGCAGCCAGCAGACCGCATTGCAGACCCTGGTGGCCCGGCTGCAGGAGCCCGATTCCGTGCGCGGGATGCTCGAGGCGGCCGACGAGGACGAGCTCGAGCGCCGCGCCCGGGAGTGGCTCACCGGGTGAGGGGACGGGGCCGGGCCCTGTGGTCGTCCTGGCCTGACGAGTCGTGAGTTCCGTGCGCTCTCGGCGCTCTTGCGGCACGGAACCCACGACTCGACGCTGCTGGACGCTGCTGGACGCTGCTGGACGCTGCTGGACGCTGCTCGGCGCTGCTCGGCGCAGGTCAGCGCGGCTCAGGCCCCCGCGGCCACCGTCGCCAGCGTCTCGGCGAAGGGGTCGAAGTCCGCCGGCATCGGCTCGACCTCGGCGAAGCGCGAGTCGATCTGCACGATCGAGTTCTCCGCGATCGCGGTCTCGATGCCCACCATGATGTCCAGGACGTGCGCGGCGATCTCCCCCTGCGCACGGTGCGGCACCCCGGCGCGGAGCGCCCGGGCCATCTCCAGCACGCCCAGCCCGCGGCCCGTGGTGGCGCCCGTGGCGGGCACCGGAGCCGGCTCCTCGCCGCGGTAGGCCGTCAGGGCCGAGTCGCCGTCGAAGACGTTGGGGTCGGGGAAGGCGAGCGTCGCCTCGGTGCCGTACACCTCGACGAAGCCGGTGCGCGAGTGCGGGGAGTCGAAGCTCAGCTGCACGGTCGCGTTCTGGCCGGAGGCGAAGCGCAGCAGCGCCGCGACCTGCGTGGGCACGGTGACGTCGAAGACCTCCCCGGCCTTGGGGCCGGAGCCGATGGTGCGCTGCTCGCGGGCCTTCGAGCCGACGGCGCTCACCGAGACCACGGGGCCGAGCGCGAGCACCAGGGTGGTCGCGTAGTAGGGGGCGATGTCGTACAGCGGCCCCGCACCCTCCTGGAAGAGGAAGGCGGGGTTGGGGTGCCAGGACTCGGGCCCGGGGGACTGGAACAGGGTCAGGGCGCTGGCCGGGGCGCCGATCGCGCCGTCGCGCAGGGTGCGCAGCGCGGTCTGGATGCCGGCGCCGAGCACGGTGTCGGGGGCGCCGCCCACTCGCACCCCGGCCTCTTCGGCCGCGGCGAGCAGCGCCTTCGCGTCGGCCGGAGCGGTGGTGATCGGCTTCTCGGTCCACACGTGCTTGCCGGCCGCGACAATCGCGCGGGAGACCTCGGCGTGGGCGGTGGGGACGGTCAGGTTGACCACGATCTCCACCTCGGGATGGTCCAGCACGTCCTGGGCGGTGCCGGAGGCGGGGACTCCGAACTCCTCCGCCCGTGCCGCAGCGGCCTCGGGGAGCAGGTCGCCGACGATGTGCACGGCGAGGTCCGGGAAGGAGGTGAGGTGGGTGAGGTACTCGGCGGAGATGGTGCCGGCGCCGATGAGGCCGACGCCGACGGGGCCGGTGCGGGGCTGAGAGGTCATGAGGGAGTCCTTCGGGGTACGGAGTGTGAGGGGTGCTGGTCGGGAAGGACCGAGTCAGGCGGCGTCGCGCAGATGGGCGATCGAGGCCGCGATGCCCTCGAACATGTCGCCGGCGTAGTCGTCGAACTCGATCACGCCGTAGGCGACGTCCCGCGAGGCCGCGAGCGTCTCGGCCAGGGGCATCGCCCCGGCGCCGAGGGGGAGCTGGGCGGCGGGATCCTCGGAGAGGTCGCCGTCCTTGAGGTGGACCAGCGCCGCACGCTCGCCGAGACGGCCCAGCAGGGCCGGCACATCCGCTCCGCCGACGGTGGCCCAGTAGGTGTCGATCTCGAGGATCACCTGCGGGTCCAGCGCCTCGGCGAAGACCTCGAGCGCAGGGCGACCGTCCAGCTGTGCGGCGAGCTCGAAGTGGTGGTTGTGGTAGCCCACGCGTATCCCGGCCTCGGCGGCCGCCGCGGCCCGCTGGTTGAGCGTCTCGGCCAGTGCCTGGACCTTGGCGGCGTCGGTCCAGTCCTCCGGATTCCAGAAGGGATCCACGAGGTACTGCACGCCCACGGCCTGGGCGGCCTCGAGCACGGCGGGGAAATCCACCTCGCCCAGGAAAGACTGGTGGGCGCTGGGGAAGGCGATGGGGAACTGCTCGCGGGCCCGCACCAGTTCATCGCGGTATTCCAGCAGGTGGTAGGGCTCGGCGTAGGCCAGGCCGAGGTCGACCAGGCGCGCCACGGTGGCCTGGACGTCGGTCGCGAGCGACTCGCGCACGCTGTACATCTGGACGGAGATCTCCATGAGGGTCCTTTCAGGGCGGAGAACAGGCAGTGGCGCCGGGAGGAGCGCGCTACCTGGTGAGTGAATCATTTCACGGCACCGGCGGTGAGGCCGGCGACGAAGTTCTTCTGCATCATCAGGAAGCCGACGACCACCGGGATCGAGACCGCGATCGAGGCCGCGAGGACCTGGTTCCAGTAGACGTTGGTCTGGGTGGCGTACTGGCGCAGGCCCACGGCCAGGGTGCGGGTGTCCTCCGTGGTGAGCACGGAGGCGAACAGCACCTCGCCCCAGGCCGTCATGAAGGCGTAGATCGCGACCGCCACGATGCCGGGGCGGGCGGCGGGCAGGACGATCCGCAGCAGGATGGTGAGGTTGCCGGCGCCGTCGACCTTGCCCGCCTGGTCCAGCTCCTTGGGAATGCCGTCGAAGTAGCCGGCGAGCATCCAGATGGAGAAGGGCAGGGAGAAGGTCAGGTAGGTGATGATCAGGCCGATGCGGGTGCCCACCAGCGGGACGCCGAAGGTGGTGTCGATGTTGACGAAGATCAGGTACAGCGGCAGCAGGAACAGCACGCCCGGGAACATCTGGGTGGACAGCACGGTGGTCATGAAGGTGTTGCGTCCGCGGAACCGCCAGCGGGAGACGGCATAGGCGGCGAAGATCGCCACCACCACGCTGAGCAGCGTCGCCACCGAGGTGACCACGAGGGAGTTCATGAAGTACCGCGCCAGCGGGACCGTGGACCACATCTCGATGAAGGGCTCGATCGTCACGCGGCTGGGCAGCCAGGAGAATCCGGCCTGGACGTCGCCGAGCGGTTTGAAGCTGGTGCTGATCATGACGTACAGCGGCAGCAGCACGAACAGGCCGAGGCCCACGAGCACGGCGACGCGGAAGATCTTCTCGCCGAGGGTCTCACGCATGGGAGGACTCCTTCCTCCACTGGGTGAAGTACAGGTAGAGCAGGGACACCACCAGCAGGAACAGCAGCAGCAGGACGCTCATCGCGCTGCCCACGCCGAAGTCCCAGGACAGGAACGAGGCGTTGTAGATGTGGAAGCTGATGAGGTTTCCGGCCGGGGGCTGAGCGGTGCCGAACAGGATGTAGGGGGTGTTGAAGTCGTTGAACACCCACAGGAACATCACCAGCAGCATCGTCTGGTTGACCGGGGCGAGCATCGGCAGGGTCACTGCGCGCCACTGGCGCAGCGGGGTGGCGCCGTCCATGGCACTGGCCTCGTAGAGCTCGCCCGGGATGGACTGCAGCCCCGCCATGAACATCAGGAACGCGAAGGGCCACATGCGCCACACCGCGACCACGACCACGGAGAGGAAGGCGTTGTCGCCGATCAGCCAGAACGGGGCCGCATCGACCAGGCCCAGCTGTTCGACCAGGATGTGGTTGATGACGCCGGTGTCGCGCTGGAGCATGAAGTTCCAGGTGATCACCGCGGCGTACAGCGGCAGCGCGTAGGGGATCAGGAACAGGGTGCGGAACACCCCGCGCCCGGGGAAGGGGCGCTGCAGGGCGACGGCCGCCGCCATGCCGAGCCCCCAGCTCAGTCCCACCACCAGCACGGTGAAGCCGACGGTGACCAGGAAGGAGCTCAGCAGCTCCTGCCCGATCGGGGTGTTGAGGTCGACGGCGATCCGGTAGTTCTCCAGGCCCGCGAAGGGGGCTTCGGTCCAGCGGCGGATGAAGAACTTGGTGAGTTCGACGAAGCTCATCCAGAAGCCGGTCACCATCGGGATGATGTGGATCAGCACTTCCAGGATCACCGCGGGCAGCAGGATCA
>JAKDUN010000219.1 GCA_030457675.1 Brachybacterium sp.
TCGTCCCTCAGACCTCTTCGATGGAGCCGACGCCCTCGTGCGGTCGGCGGGACAGGTCGATGCCGAGCTCCTCCGCCGCGCGGAAGACCTCCTCGTCGCTCTCCTTGACGTCCTGGGCGGTGCCGTCGCTGGACAGCACCTCGACGTTCAGGCACAGCGACTGCATCTCCTTGAGCAGCACGCGGAAGGACTCCGGGATGCCGGGCTCGGGGATGTTCTCGCCCTTGACGATGGCCTCGTAGACCTTCACGCGGCCGGCGATGTCGTCGGACTTGATGGTCAGCAGCTCCTGCAGGGCGTAGGCGGCGCCATAGGCCTCCAGGGCCCAGACCTCCATCTCGCCGAAGCGCTGGCCGCCGAACTGGGCCTTACCGCCCAACGGCTGCTGGGTGATCATCGAGTACGGACCCGTGGAGCGCGCGTGCAGCTTGTCGTCCACCAGGTGGTGGAGCTTCAGCATGTACATGTAGCCCACGGAGACCGGATCCGGGAACGGCTCGCCGGAGCGGCCGTCGAACAGACGTGCCTTGCCGTTCTCCTTGACCATCCGCTCGCCGTCCCGGTTGGGGCGGTGGTTGGCGATCAGGCCGGTGACCTCGTCGGCGGTGAGACCGTCGAAGACGGGGACGGCGACCGGGGTGTCGGGCTCGCCGTGCAGCGCCGAGGCGGGCAGATCAGCAGCGGTCGGATCCGACTCCTCGAGGTCCCAGCCGGCCTTGGCGACCCAGCCCAGGTGGGTCTCCATGACCTGCCCGATGTTCATTCGGCCGGGCACGCCCATCGGGTTGAGGATGATGTCGATCGGGGTGCCGTCCTCCAGGAACGGCATGTCCTCGACCGGCAGGATCTTCGCGATGACGCCCTTGTTGCCGTGGCGACCGGCGAGCTTGTCACCGTCGGTGATCTTTCGCTTCTGCGCCACGTAGATGCGGACCATCTCGTTGACGCCGGTGGGCAGGATGTCCCCGTCCTCGTCCTCGTTGAAGACCTGCACACCGATGACGGTGCCGGTCTCACCGTGCGGGACACGCAGCGAGGTGTCGCGCACCTCGCGGGCCTTCTCGCCGAAGATGGCGCGCAGCAGGCGCTCCTCCGGGGTCAGCTCGGTCTCGCCCTTCGGGGTGACCTTGCCGACCAGGATGTCGCCCGGCTCGACCTCGGCACCGATGCGGATGATGCCGCGCTCGTCCAGATCGGCCAGCACGTCGTCGCCGACGTTCGGGATGTCCCGGGTGATCTCCTCCTTGCCGAGCTTGGTGTCACGGGCGTCGACCTCGTGCTCCTCGATGTGGATCGAGGTGAGGACGTCGTCCTGGACCATCCGCGAGGACAGGATGATGCCGTCCTCGTAGTTGTGGCCCTCCCACGACATGAAGGCGACCAGCAGGTTCTTGCCGATGGACAGCTCGCCCTGGTCGGTCGAGGGACCATCGGCCAGGATGGAGCCGGCCTCGACCCGTGCGCCCTCGTCGAAGAGCACGCGCTGGTTGTAGGAGTTGCCGGCGTTGGAGCGCTGGAACTTCCCGATCGGGTAGGTCTGACGGGTGCCGTCGTCGGCCATCACCACGATGAGGTCGGCGGAGAGCTCCTCGATGACACCGCCCTTGTCCGCGGTGATCACGTCACCGGCGTCGACCGCGGCACGACGCTCCATCCCGGTGCCCACCAGCGGCATCTCCGAACGGAGCAGCGGCACGGCCTGGCGCTGCATGTTCGAGCCCATCAGCGCACGGTTGGCGTCGTCGTGCTCGAGGAAGGGGATCATCGCGGTCGCGACGGAGACCATCTGACGTGCGGAGACGTCCATGTAGTCCACGTCCGAGACGACGACCAGGTCCGGCTCGCCTCCGGGGAGGCGCACCAGCACCTCCTCGTCGAGGAAGCGTCCCTGCTCATCGATCTTGGCGTTCGCCTGGGCGATGATGTGACGATCCTCGTCGTCGGCGGTGAGGTACACGACCTCGTCGGTGACGTGGCCGCCCTCGACCTTGCGGTACGGGGTCTCGATGAACCCGAAGGGGTTGATGCGGGCGAAGGTCGCCAGCGAGCCGATCAGACCGATGTTCGGGCCCTCAGGGGTCTCGATCGGGCACATGCGGCCGTAGTGCGACGGGTGGACGTCACGGACCTCCATGCCGGCGCGGTCACGGGAGAGGCCGCCCGGGCCCAGCGCCGAGAGACGACGCTTGTGCGTCAGACCCGACAGCGGGTTGTTCTGGTCCATGAACTGCGAGAGCTGGGAGGTTCCGAAGAACTCCTTGATCGCCGCGGTGACCGGACGGATGTTGATCAGCGTCAGCGGCGTGATCGCCTCGACGTCCTGTGTGGTCATGCGCTCGCGGACGACGCGCTCCATGCGGGACAGTCCGGTGCGGACCTGGTTCTGGATCAGCTCGCCCACCGCGCGGATGCGACGGTTGCCGAAGTGGTCGATGTCGTCGGTCTCGACGCGAACGGGCCGGCTGTCGGTGCTGGTGTACTCCGAGACGCCGTCGTGCAGCGCCACGATGTACTTGATGGTCGAGACGACGTCCTGCAGACGCAGGGTCGACTCGGAGAGGCTGCCCTCGAGGCCGAGCTTCTTGCCGATCTTGTAGCGGCCGACCTTCGCGAGATCGTAGCGCTTGGCGTTGAAGTAGAGGTTGTTCAGCATCGCCTCGCCCGCATCGCGCGTGGGCGGCTCGCCCGGGCGCTGCTTGCGGTAGATGTCGATGAGCGCCTCGTCCTGGGACGCGATGCGGTCCTTCTCGAGCGTGGAACGCATCGACTCGAACTCGCCGAACTCCTCGAGGATGTCGCTGTGCGACATGCCGAGCGCCTGCAGCAGGGTGGTGACGGACTGCTTGCGCTTGCGATCGATGCGCACACCGACCTGATCGCGCTTGTCGACCTCGAACTCGAGCCAGGCACCGCGGGAAGGGATGACCTTCGCGGAGAAGATGTGCTTGTCGGAGGTCTTGTCGATGGACTCCTCGAAGTACACGCCCGGGGAGCGGACCAGCTGCGAGACGACGACACGCTCGGTGCCGTTGATGATGAACGTGCCCTTGTCGGTCATGAGCGGGAACTCGCCCATGAAGACCGTCTGGGTCTTGATCTCACCGGTCTCGTTGTTCATGAACTCCGCGATGACGTACAGCGGAGCGGCGTAGGTGAGGTCCTTCTCCTTGCATTCATCGACCGTGTACTTCGGGTCGTCGAAGGTGTGATCGCGGAACGACAGCGACATGTTGCCGGCGAAGTCCTCGATCGGGGAGATCTCTTCGAGGATGTCCGCGAGACCAGAGGTCTGCGGGACGTCCTCGTGGCCGGCAGCGGAGGCCTCAGCGGCACGCTCCTGCCAGCGCTCGTTGCCGAGCAGCCAGTCGAATGAGGTGGTCTGCAGACTCAGCAGATCCGGAACCTCGATGGGGTCGCCGAGCTTCGCGAAGGTGACGCGAGGCGAGGCGGTACGAAGTGCGATGTCAGTGGTGCGATCGGTGCTCGAGGCAGCCAAGGGGGGTCCTTCCACAGGCCGATGACGGAATCCCAGGCGCGGTGAACGACCCATCAGGGCAGTGGAACAAGCTTTGTGAAGAACAGAGCGGCGATCCGACGGGAGGCACACGGCGCAAGGAATGAGCATACACGACTACACGGATGGACACAAGGCTCGCAAACGCGACCGGTCCATCCGCGTCGGCCGCTATATGCCTGGCGCGGGTGTTCTCCCGGTGCTCTCCTGCCTGTCTGACTCGACCGGCCCGGCGGTGACATCACACCGAGCACGTGCGGCAGGAACAGCTCCGTCTGGGAAAAATGATGGAGGGAAAACCTCCAGGAGTCAAGGAGGCGGCTCCTCCCTCGGAGTGTCGCGCCACGTCAGCACCACGTCTCCACGCTGCGCCGCGTGACGTCGGCGATCGCCTCCCGACCGCTCAGCACCCGGGGAGACCCTGCCCGGGCATGCAGAAGGGCCGCCCCGCAGATGCGGGACGGCCCTTCAGGAGCAGTGCGACTGCCGTCGGATCAGGCGCGCGCCGGAGCGCACGCCGGAGATCACTTGACGGAAGCGGTCGCGCCGGCCTCCTCGAGCTTGATCTTGGCAGCCTCGGCGTCGTCCTTCGAGACACCCTCGATGACAGCCTTGGGGGCCTCGTCGACGAGCGCCTTGGCCTCCTTCAGACCGAGGGAGGTGAGACCGCGCACCTCCTTGATGACGGCGATCTTCGCGGAGCCGGCCGAGTCGAGGATGACGTCGAACTCGGTCTGCTCCTCCTCGGCCTCAGCCTCGCCACCGGCGGGGGCGCCACCGGCAACGGCGACGGCCGCGGGGGCGGCAGCGGTGACGTCGAAGACGTCCTCGAACTGCTTCACGAACTCGGAGAGCTCGATGAGGGACATTTCCTTGAAAGCTTCGATGAGCTCGTCGTTGCTGAGCTTAGCCATGGTGGCGTTCCTTCCTATGGGCGGGACGTGCGTCCCTGCGGTGTGAGACGGCGCTTGCGCGCCAGGTCGTGCGGATCGCGCTTCCGTGAAGGAGGCACGGGGACAGCGCTGAGGCTGTGAGTGCGGAGAGCTGAGAGGCTCAGGCCCCTCAGGCCTCCTGCTTGGCCCGCAGCGCGTCCACGGTGCGTGCTGCCTTCGACAGCGGCGCCGCAAACGTGGCGGCGGCCTTGGACATCGACGCCTGCATGGCGCCGGCGGCCTTGGCCAGCAGGACCTCGCGGGACTCGAGGTCCGCGAGCGTCTGGACGTCCTCCTTCGAGAGCACAGTGCCCTCGAAGTAACCGGACTTGATCACGAGCTGGTCGTGGGTCTTGGCGAAGTCACGCAGAGCCTTCGCAGGCCCCACCGGCTCACCCTTGATGAAGGCGATAGCGGTCGGACCGCTGAGCGTGCCATCGAAGGCGTCGATGCCGGCCTCGCGGGCGGCGATCTCCGTGAGCGTGTTCTTCACCACGGCGTAGGTGGTCTCGGAACCCAGCGAGCGGCGAAGCTCCTGGAGATCCCCCACGCTGAGCCCGCGATATTCGGTGATGACGGCGGCATCGGACTCGCGGAACAGATCCGCGATCTCCGAGACGGCATCCACCTTTTCGGGGTTAGCCATGGCCCTCCTTCCAGAGGTCTCTCGCCACCGGGTGAAGGCGTCCCAGGAACGGAAAAAGCCTCGACACGCAAGTGTCGAGGCTGTGATCGCACGGATGCCGCCACGAGGGCTGCCGGCCTGGGCCGGACGGGCACGACCATGCGAGGGTCGCTTCTACACCTGCGCAGGCCATCCCGTAGGGATTTCTTCGATCGTCCTCGAGGTCGAGGGCGA
>JAKDUN010000220.1 GCA_030457675.1 Brachybacterium sp.
GCGCAAGGAGCATCATGGCCATCCCCACCGCCACCAAGCCCGCGAACCTGCCCGCGAGGATCCAGCACTACATCGGCGGCACCCACGTCGACTCGCTCGACGGCGACACCTTCGATGTGCTCGACCCGGTCTCCAACCAGCCCTACCTCAAGGCCGCCTCCGGCAAGCCCGCGGACATCGACGCCGCCGTCGCCGCGGCGAAGGAGGCCTTCGAGACCGGCCCCTGGCCGCAGATGCAGAACCGTGAGCGCTCGCGGATCCTGAACCAGATCGCGGATGTCGTCGAGACCCGCGGCGAGGAGCTCGCCGCGATGGAGTGCTACGACACCGGACTGCCGATCACCCAGGCCCTCGGCCAGGCCCGCCGCGCCGCCGAGAACTTCCGCTTCTTCGCGGACCTGATCGTCGCCCAGCACGATGACGCCTTCAAGGTCCCCGGCCGCCAGGCCAACTACGTCAATCGCAAGCCGATCGGCGTCGCGGGCCTGATCACGCCCTGGAACACCCCGTTCATGCTGGAGTCCTGGAAGCTGGCGCCCGCGCTCGCGACCGGCAACACCCTGGTGCTCAAGCCCGCGGAGTTCACGCCGCTGTCGGCCTCGCTGTGGCCCGGCATCTTCGAGGAGGCCGGGGTGCCGGCGGGCGTGGTCAACATCGTCCACGGCTACGGCGAGGAGGGCTTCGCCGGCGACTCGCTGGTCAAGCACCCCGACGTCCCGCTGCTCTCCTTCACCGGCGAGTCCGGCACCGGCAAGCTGATCTTCGCCAACGCCGCGCCCTGGCTGAAGGGCCTCTCGATGGAGCTGGGCGGCAAGTCCCCGGCGATCGTCTTCGCCGATGCGGACCTCGACGCCGCGATCGACGCGACCGTGTTCGGTGTCTTCTCGCTGAACGGTGAGCGCTGCACCGCCGGCTCGCGGATCCTCGTCGAGCGCAGCATCTACGACGAGTTCGTCGAGCGCTACTCCGCCCAGGCCGACCGCGTGATAGTGGGCCTGCCCGAGGACCCGGCCACCGAGGTGGGCGCGATCGTGCACCCCGAGCACTACGAGAAGGTCATGAGCTACGTGGAGATCGGGAAGCAGGAGGCGCGCCTGACCGCCGGCGGCGGCCGCCCCGAGGAGTTCCCCGAGGGCAACTTCGTGCGGCCCACGGTCTTCGCCGACGTCGCCCCGGACGCCCGGATCTTCCAGGACGAGATCTTCGGCCCGGTCGTGGCGATCAGCCCCTTCGACACCGACGAGGAGGCGCTGGAGCTGGCGAACAACACCAAGTACGGGCTCGCCGCCTACATCTGGACCAATGACCTGAGGCGCTCGCACAACTTCGCGCAGAACGTCGAGGCCGGCATGGTCTGGCTGAACTCCAACAACGTGCGTGATCTGCGCACCCCCTTCGGCGGCGTGAAGGCCTCCGGTCTGGGTCACGAGGGCGGCTACCGCTCGATCGACTTCTACACCGATCAGCAGGCCGTCCACATCAACCTCGGCGAGGTCCACAACCCCGTCTTCGGCAAGGCCGAGTGACCTCGCACTGACCCACCGGGCCGCCCCGTCGGCCGCATCCCCGAGAGGCAAGGACGCCATCATGACCACTCCGCTGAATCCCACCTCGCCCGAACCGGTCGTCACCGCGGACGACCCGATCACGAGCGCGACCCCGATCCCCACCCCGACCTCGCCGCCGCCGGACATCCTGCGCTGCGCCTACATGGAGCTCGTGGTCACCGACCTCGCCGCCTCCCGCAACTTCTACGTGGACGTGCTGGGACTCGTGGTCACCGAGGAGGATGACAGCGTCGTCCACCTGCGCAGCTTCGAGGAGTTCATCCACCACAACCTGGTGCTGCGCCAGGGCGAGGTGGCCGCGGTCGCCGCCTTCTCCTACCGCGTGCGTTCCCCGGAGGAGCTGGATGTCGCCGTCGCCTTCTACGAGGAGCTCGGCTGCCGCGTCGAGCGCCGCGCCGAGGGCTTCACGAAGGGCATCGGCGACTCGGTACGGGTCGAGGACCCGCTGGGCTTCCCCTACGAGTTCTTCTACGACGTAGAGCACGTGGAGCGCCTGGCCTGGCGCTATGACCTGCAGGGCCCGGGTGCCCTGGTACGCCTGGACCACTTCAACCAGGTCACCCCCGATGTGCCGCGCGCCGTGACGTTCATGGAGGACCTCGGTTTCCGGGTCACCGAGGACATCCAGGACCAGGCCGGCACCACCTACGCCGCCTGGATGCGCCGCAAATCCACCGTGCACGACACCGCCATGACCGGCGGCGACGGCCCGCGGATGCACCACGTCGCCTTCGCGACCCACGAGAAGCACAACATCCTCGCGATCTGCGACAAGCTCGGCGCGCTGCGCAGGAGCGATGCCATCGAGCGCGGCCCCGGCCGTCACGGCGTCTCCAATGCCTTCTACCTCTACCTGCGCGACCCCGACGGCCACCGCGTGGAGATCTACACCCAGGACTACTACACCGGCGACCCCGACAACCCCGTGGTCACCTGGGACGTCCACGACAACCAGCGCCGCGACTGGTGGGGCACCCCCGTGGTCCCCTCCTGGTACACCGACGCCTCGCTGGTCCTGGACCTCGACGGCAACCCCCGCGAGGTCATCACCCGCACGGACGCCTCGGAGATGGCCCAGACCATCGGGGCCGACGGTTTCTCCTACACCCGCAAGGGCGACGAGGCCGCCGAGCTGCCCGAATGGAAGCAGGGCGAGTACAAACTGGGCCACCAGCTCTGAGAGGCTGAGATCATGACGCTCCCGGAGACCACCCTCGACGCCCTCGCGGACGAACTCGCCGAGGCCGAACGCACCCGCACCCTGATCCCGCGGATCACGGCGCGCCATCCCGAGGCCACGATCGAGGACTCCTACGCGATCCAGGGCCGCTGGCGCGACCGCGAACTCGCTCGGGGCCGACGTCTGGTGGGCCGCAAGATCGGCCTCACCTCGAAGGCGATGCAGGCCGCCACCGGCATCACCGAACCGGACTACGGGGTCATGTTCGACGACACCGTGGTCGACACCGGCACGGTGCTCGAGTTCGACCGCTTCACGAACGTGCGCATCGAGGTCGAGCTCGCCTTCGTGCTCTCGGCGCCGCTGGAGGGCCCCGGCTGCACGCTCTTCGACGTGCTGCGGGCGACGGAGTACGTCACCCCCGCGCTCGAGGTGCTCGACGCGCACGTCGAGCTCGAGGGCCGCACCATCGTGGACACCATCGCCGACAACGCCGCCTACGGGGCGATGGTGCTCGGCGGGAACCCGGTGCGGCCGCACGATACGGACCTGCGCTGGGTCTCCGCACTGCTGCACCGGGGCGAGACCATCGAGGAGACCGGGGTCGCCGCCGGCGTGCTCGGCCATCCGGGCCGCGGCGTGGCCTGGCTGGCGAACAAGCTCGCCCAGCACGGCGAACGCCTCGAGGCCGGGGAGATCATCCTGTCCGGCTCCTTCACCCGCCCGGTATGGATCGAGCGCGGGGACACCGTCCTGGCCGACTACGGAGAACTGGGGACCATCTCATGCCGCTTCCTCTGAAGGAGACGTTCCGCGAGGACCTCACGGCGCAGCAGTCGGCAGGGGAATCCCGCCGCCCGCTGGCCGGGATGTGGCTGTGCAGCGGGAGCCCGCTGGTCGCGGAGATCGCCGCCGGCTCCGGCCTGGACTGGCTGCTGCTGGACATGGAGCACTCCCCGGTCACCCTGGACGCGGTGCTC
The DNA here is from genome assembly GCA_030457675.1 of Brachybacterium sp. Classification (GTDB taxonomy): domain Bacteria; phylum Actinomycetota; class Actinomycetes; order Actinomycetales; family Dermabacteraceae; genus Brachybacterium. The sequence goes on from JAKDUN010000220.1 coordinate 3,729, forward strand.
ACCCAGCTGCAGGCGATCGCCGCCTACCCGATCACCCCGATGGTGCGGATCCCGGTCGGGGACGCCGTCATCATCAAGCAGGTGCTCGACCTCGGCGCCCAGAACCTGCTGGTCCCGATGGTCTCCACCGCTGAGCAGGCCCGGGAGATGGTCGAGGCCGTGCACTACCCGCCCCGCGGTCGCCGCGGCGTGGGCTCGGCCCTGTCCCGCTCGGCCCGCTGGAACCGGGTGGAAGGCTATCTCGGTGATGCCGCGCAGCACGTGGCGCTCTTCGTGCAGATCGAATCCGCCGAGGCGGTCGAGAACATCGAGGAGATCCTCGCGGTCGACGGGATCGACGGCATCTTCGTGGGCCCCTCGGACCTCTCCGCCTCGATGGGGCTGCTCGGTCAGCAGTCCCACCCCGACGTGGTCGCCGCCGTGCGCCACTGCGTCGCGGCTGCCCGGTCGGCCGGCGTGCCGGTGGGCGTGAACGCCTTCGACCCCGACGTGGCCCGCGGCTACGTCGAGGACGGCGCCGACTTCCTGCTCGTCGGGGCCGACGTCTCCCTGCTCGCGCGCGGCTCGGAGAAGCTCGCGGCGGCGTGGGTGCCGACGGAGGCGGACGAGAGCGGCCGCGCCTCGTACTGAGAGGGTGATGCCGGGCGGTGCGGGCGGTGCTGGCGGCGAAGCCGCCGGTCGAAGCTGCCGGGCGGTGCTACGGTGCAGGAATTTCCCAGCCTTCCCGGCGCTGCGAGAGACCTTCCCCGCGCGGCCAGGGCGGACGGACGTAGAAGAGGTGCTGTGCGATGACCGATGATGTGCGATTCCCGAGCTCGGTGGGCCCGGACCTCGCGGGCGTGCTCGACGCACCCGAGGAGAGCGCCCGCGGATGGGGGCTGCTGGTCCACGGCTTCACCCTGGGCAAGGACTCCCCGGCAGCGTTCCGGATCGCCCGCGGGCTGGCGCAGCAGGGCATCGGTATGCTCCGCTTCGACTGCCTCGGGCTCGGCGATTCCGGCGGTGAATGGGGCGATGGGTCCTTCACGGTGAAGGTGGACGACACGGTGCGCGCCGCAGAGTTCCTCACCGAGCGCGGCACCCCGCCGACCCTCCTCATCGGCCACTCCTGGGGCGGAGCCGCGGCCATCGTCGCCGCTCAGCGGATCCCGAGCGTCAAGGCCGTGGTGACGATCGGCGCTCCCGCGGAGCCTGCCGAGGTCGAGCGCCACTACGACGACGTGGTGCACCGCGTGATGGAAGACGGGACCGCGTCATGGATGGTCGGCGGGCGCGAGATGACGCTGAAGCGGGACTTCGTCGAAGACGTGCGCGACGCCGAGCTGATCGCCCAGGTGCGCACGCTGGGCCGTCCGCTGCTGGTCATGCACTCGCCGACCGACGCCACGGTCAGCATCGACAACGCGAGCGAGATCTTCCGCGCCGCCGTGCACCCGCGCAGCTTCATCGCCCTCGAGGGCTCCGACCACCTCCTCACCGCCGACGGGCAGGCCGACCGTGCCGCCCGGATCATCAGCGCCTGGGCGGATCAGTACCTGTAGAGGATCAGTACCTGTAGGGGCTCTG
>JAKDUN010000221.1 GCA_030457675.1 Brachybacterium sp.
CCGTACGGTTCCTGGCCCTCGCCCCTGACCGCCGAGCTGCTCGCGACCGGCGGCATCCGCCTCGGCGCCCCGCGCCTGGTCGGGGACGCGGTGTGGTGGACGGAGGGCATCTCCACCGAGGGCGGCCGCCAGGCGATCGTGCGCACCGCCGGTGCGGTCGCCGTGCCGGGGAGCGATGCCGCCGACGGTGCGGACGCCCCCGCCGAGCCGGTCACCGTGCTCCCGGCCCCCTACAACGCCCGCTCCCGCGTCCACGAGTACGGCGGCGCCTCCTGGACCGTCGTGCCCGGCACGGCCGACGAGGAGATCCGTCGGCCGCCGCTGGTGGTGTTCGTGAACTTCGAGGACCAGCGCGTGCACGCCCTCCGCGAGGGGGAGCAGCCGCTCCCGCTGACCCCTGTCGGCCCGGAGGTCGAGACCGCGCACGGACCCTCCCTGCGCTGGGCCGACCCCACCCCGGTCACCCTCGCCGACGGCACCACCGAGGTCTGGTGGATCTGCGAGGACCACACCGGCGGCGAGGACGGGCCCCGCACCGGGGCCGACGGCGCCCCGCACATCGAGCGGTACGTGGTCGCGGTGCCGCTGGACGGCTCCGCGGCTGACGATCCCGCGGCCCTGCGCCGGGTCACCCCGTCGGCCCGCTTCATCGCCCACCCGCGGCTCAGCCCCGACGGCAGCCAGGTGGCCTGGCTCAGCTGGGAGCACCCGCAGATGCCCTGGGACGGCACGCAGCTGCACGTCGCGCCGCTGATGCACGGCAGCGCCGGGGAGGGCGAGATCATCGCCGGCAGCGAGGACGAATCGGTCCTGCAGCCCGAATGGCTCGACGGCCAGCGCCTCATGTTCCTCTCCGACGCCTCCGGTTGGTGGAACCCCTGGGTGTGGAAGGCCGACGACGGCGCCCGCCAGGTGCTCGAGCTCGATCAGGAGTTCGCCGGCCCGATGTGGGGGCTCGGCACCACCTGGTACCAGGTGCTGGATGCCGACCGCGCCCTGGTGCAGCACGGTCGGGCCGCGACCTCGCTGTCCGTGCTGCGGCTCAGCACCGGCGAGCTGACGGAGCTGGACTGCCCGCTCACCGACATCGGCGCCGCCCACCTGCGCGAGGACGGGCTGCTGGTGCTCGCCGGGGCCTCGCCCACGCAGTTCGCCGCGATCCACCTCGCGCGCCTGGATCTCGGGGACGGCCCGGCCTCGTCGGTGTCTCCTGCGGACGGTGCTGCCCCGTCGGCCCCCGCGCTGTCGCCGCTGACCCTGCTGCGCTCCTCGCGCAGCGACGCCCCGGACCCGGGCCTGCTGCCGACGGGGGAGAGCATCGAGGTGCCGCTGTCAGGCGGCGGCGTCGTGCACGCGATCGTGCATCATCCCCGCCAGGAGGGCTTCGCGGGCCGCGAGGGCGAACTGCCACCGTTCATCGCGCAGGTCCACGGCGGGCCCACCGCCCACGTCTCGCCGGTGCTCTCGCTGCCCATCGCGTACTACACCTCCCGCGGGCTCGGCGTGGTGGTGGTCAACTACGGCGGCTCCTCCGGCTACGGCCGCACCTACCGCAACCGCCTGCGCGGGCAGTGGGGCGTGGTCGACGTGCAGGACACGGTCGCCGTGATGGAGCACCTGGTCGCCGAGGGCATCGCCGACGGGGACCGCCTCGCGATCGAGGGCGGCAGCGCCGGCGGCTGGACCACGCTCGCGTGCCTGACCCGCACCGACGCCTTCGCGGCGGGTGTCTCCAGCTTCGGGGTCGCCGAGCTCGAGAAGTTCCGGATGGACACCCACGACTTCGAATCCCGCTACATCGACGGGCTCGTGGGGCCGTACCCCGAGCGCCGCGACCTGTATGTCGAACGGGCACCGCTGAGCCACGTCGACGAGCTCGAGGTCCCGGTGCTGCTGCTGCAGGGCGATGAGGACAGGATCGTCCCGCCCAGCCAGTCCGAGCTGTTCCGTGACGCGCTCGCCGCCAAGGGCATCCCGCACGCCTATCTGCTGTTCGAGGGGGAGCAGCACGGCTTCCGCAAGGCGGAGAACATCATCCGGGCCATCGAGGCGTCGCTGTCGTTCTACGGGCAGGTGCTGGGCTTCAGCCCGGCCTGCGTGCCGGTGCTCGAGCTGCGGCGGGAGTGACTGTGCAGGCCGGGAGCACCCCGGAACCGGGAGGGGAGGCGATGAGGAACACGACGCGGCGGGTCCCGCCGCAGAGCCAGCCGCTGAGGCCCGCGATCGCGCTGGCGATCATCTCGCTGCTGACGTTGGTGATGAGTGCGGCCGGCCTCGCGCTGGTGTATGTGCTGGCCACCACCGGGTTCCTCGAGACCGCCGCCTCGGGCCAGGAGCTCCTGGACGGGCAGGGGGTCGCGGCGCGGATCATCGTGATCTCGCTCCTGGCCCTCGGACTCATCGCGGTCGCCCTCGGCCTGCGGCTGGCCGTGGTCATCCTCGGGATCATCGTGGTGGTCAAGGGCGACGGGAAGCTGCGGATCGGAGCGAGCCTTCTGCTCGCCGTCGCGCTGACGGGGCTGTTCTTCTCCTTCTCGATGGACGGCTCGATGGTCTCCGGCGCGCTCGAGAGCGTCTTCTCCATCCTGGCGTGGCTGGCCCAGCTGCTCCAGTGGGGCGTGTCCCTGGCCGGCATCGTGGTCGTGTGGCTGGGGATCCGGGAGGTGCGACGGGCACGGGCTGCGCGCGTGCCCGGCGTGCACTGACGCCTCCTCACCCACGCGCCTGCTGTGACGCTTGCCACCCCGGGCCGACCTCGCTACGTTGGTCGACGGCGTGCGGGCCGTCGCCGTCCAGGGTCCGGCCGGGCGTCTCCCGAAGCGAAGGAGCCTCATGGAACCCCGAATGTCTCGTCGGACCGGACTGACCGCCGGCGCTCTCGCCGCCGCAGGCGCTGTCGGCCTCCCCACCGTCGCCCACGCGATGGGAGACCCTGCACCGCACAAGGACCGCCCCGCCGCGAGCTCGGCCCGCTCCGCCCCGGAGTGGAGCCGCGGGGAGCCGCACCGCCACCCCTGGGCCCGCAAGAGCTCCGGGAAGACGCTGCGGGACGCGGCCCCGAACGCCGTGGGCCTCGACACCGAGGAGCTCGACGGGGTCCCCGCGATCCTCCGGGCCGGTCTCGAGCACGATCCGCCCCGCTTCGCGGGAGCCTCCCTGCTTGTCGCCTCGCAGGCCGGCATCGTCTACGAGCACGCCGACGGGTTTGCGCTGCGCTGGCAGGACGCCTCCACCGAGCTGCCCGAGGACCAGTGGATCCCCGCCCGGACCGACACCATCTTCGACCTCGCCTCGATCTCGAAGATCTTCACCGCCACCGCCGTGATGCAGCACGTCGAGAAGGGGCTGCTGGGGCTCGAGGACCGGGTCGCCGATCATCTCCCGCGCTTCGCCGAGAACGGGAAGGGCGAGGTCACCGTGCAGCAGCTGCTCACGCACGTCGGCGGACTCCCCGCCTTCATCAACCTCTACTCCGTGTATCCGGACATCCCCTCCCGGCTGGACGCCGTGCTCACCGTCGAGCCGAACGCCGCGCCGGGCACCGCGTACGTGTACTCCGATCTGGGGCTGATCACGCTGGGGCTGATCGTCGAGAAGCTCTCCGGGCAGGGCCTGGACGAGTACGTGCACGAACACATCGTCGCTCCGCTGGGGATGACCGAGACGATGTACAACCCGCCCGCGGAGCTGAAGGACAGGATCGCTGCGACCGAGTACGTGGACTACTACGGGTACCTCGTGCACGGCCACGTCCACGACGAGAACGCCTACTCGCTCGGCGGGGTGGCAGGGCACGCGGGAGTGTTCTCCACCGCTCGTGACCTCGCGGTCTTCGCCCAGATGTTCCTGGGCGGCGGCCGCTACGGCAACGCCCGGATCCTCGAGGCCGAGACGGTGGAGTCGATGTTCACCGACCGCATCGCCGGGGTGACCGGGGTGGGCGGTGCCCGCCGCGGCCTGGGCCCGGAGCTCGAGGCCTGGTACTACCACGCCGGTCTGACCAGCCCCTCCAGCGGCGTGCACACCGGTTTCACCGGCACCTCGCTGGTGATCGACCCGCTCACCGACACGATCGTCATCATGCTGACCAACTCCGTGCATCCCACCCGGGAGTGGTCCAGCACCTCGGTCACCCGCCGCGAGGTCTCCACCTGCGTCGCCCACGCGCTCGGGGTGGTTCCGAAGAAGATCCGCGGAGGCTGGCATGCGGGCGATTCGGATGCGAGCACTGCGACGCTGAGCTTCGCGGTGGATCTCGAGGCGAGCGCGGCAGAGCTGCGCGTGGACCTCTTCGCCCACCTCGAGACCGCCTATGACGTCCTCACCGTCGAGGCCTCCGCCGATCAGGGGGAGACCTGGCTGCCGCTGCCCGGCCACCTCGGGGCGAAGCACGAGGAGCCGGTCGAGGTTCCCGACGGGCAGATCACCGGCTGGGGACGGCGCGTGCTGTGGGACGGCGGGTTCGCGCTCGCCGACGGCGGTGCCCCGCTCACCGGCGAGGTGCAGATCCGCCTGCGCCTTTCCACGGACCGCTCCACGCGCGGGCTCGGCGCCTGGGTGGGGCGGCTGCGCGTGCTCGACGAGGGCCAGGAGCTGTTCGACTCGGAGCGCTCCGATGATCGCCAGGAGGTCATCGCCGACGGCTGGGTGCTCGGCGACTGACGGTCGGGCCCTCGGGGTGCCGGGTCGCCCTGCGGCCGGGCGGCCGTGCGGCCGTGCGGCCGCAGGGGTGTCTCAGACGCGCGCGGCGAGCAGCGCCTCGATGTCGTCGGCCAGATCGGCCGGCTCGGTGGCGGGCGCGTACCGGTGCTGCACCGTGCCGTCGGGGCCGAGCAGGAACTTCGCGAAGTTCCACTCGATGTCGCCGGCCGGGATGTCCTCGCCGTGCGAGCCGGTGAGCCACTGGAACAGCGGGTGGGCGTTCTCCCCGTTGACCTCGACCTTCGAGAACATCGAGAAGGTGACGCCGTAGTTCACTTGGCAGAACTCGGAGATCTCCGCCTCGGTGCCGGGCTCCTGATTCATGAACTGGTCGCACGGGAAGCCGAGCACCGTCAGCCCACGGTCGCCGAAGCGCTCGTGCAGCGCCTGCAGGGCCGCGTACTGCGGCGTGAGCCCGCACTTGCTGGCGGTGTTGACCACCAGCACCACGGAGCCCAGGTGGTCCGCGAGCGGCCGGTCCTGGCCGGTGATGGTGGTGGCGGTGAAGTCGGCAAGAGTCGTCATGGCTCCCATTGTGGTCCCTGCAGCGGGGCGGTTGCTGGGTGGTCGTCGGGCGCCGGCGGGG
>JAKDUN010000222.1 GCA_030457675.1 Brachybacterium sp.
GCGGGTGGTGGGCTCAGGGGGAGCGCCGCACCGCAGTGACCAGGCGCCGTGCCGAAGCGCGGCGCGGAGGGGCGGTCAAGACGTCGCGGGTGAGCGCAGACAGCGCGGTCATGGTCGCGGCGGAGTGGGCGGAAGCGGCGAGCTCATCGGGCCCGGGCGGCGACGCGAGCAGCTGCGCCTCGATCTCGGCGCACAGCTCCACGCGGGTGCGCACGCTCCGGCAGCGGCCGCGAGCGGTCATGAAATCGCCGAAGGCGACCTGGTGGTCGTCGACCACCTCGCCGAGCTCGGGGTCCCGGGGGACCACGATCGGCAGCTTCCCCGCGCGGTTCGCGTCGGCGATCGTGCCGGGGCCCACCTGCGAGATCACGATGTCGGCCGCCTCGTACTGCGCGCGCAGCTCGGCGGCACCGAGCATTTCGTGGTTGACGGCGTGGCGCGAGGGGCGGGTCGCTCCGTGCTGCACGACGAGGGTCACGTCGGGAGCCTCGGGGCCGAGTGCGTCCATCCAGCCGTCGAGCCAGGTGAGCAGGCGGGTGAACGGGTGATGGTCGGTGCCGACGCTGACGAAGATCCGAGTGGTCATATCGTCGGTCCGATCACTGCGGCCCCGGGGTAGAGGCGCTGCTGCTCGGGCCACTGGACGGCGAACCGGTCCACGAAGGGGTAGACCATCCGGCCGGTGAGGGTGCGGGTCGTGATCCGGTCGATGACCTCGATGTACATCGTCCGGATACCGCGCAGGTGGGCGACGGCGAAGAAGGGGGCGGCCACGCCGGCTCCGGTGGAGATCACGAGGTCGGGGCCGTGTTCGCTGAGCACCCGCCGTGCGAGCCGAAGGTTGCGGAGCGCGTTGGGGATGTTGCGCGTGGTGGGGGAGTGGGCGTGGATCACGTCCTCGCCCACCAGCGCGCTGCTGGCGTGCGGGTTGTCGAAGGTGACCCAGGCGCGGTCGAACTGCTCCCACCAGCCGCGCATCGCGACGAGCTGGGTGAGGTGGCCGCCGGTGGAGGCGACCAGGAGCAGGCGCGAGGGTCGGGGGGAGGTGCTGTCAGGCGTCGTGGGGGCGCTGGTGGCTGCGGAGGTCGCCGTGAGCGTCGGCTCGTCTCGCATGGGATCACGTTCCTCTCTGTGAAGTCTGTCCTGTGGCGTGTCAGAGCGCGAGGACGCTGTCGGAGCTGGTGTGGGGCGCGCCGTCGTTCAGCGCTGCCAGTGCACGCCGCAGGGAGGTGCTGGAGGTGTGCATGGTGTAGGGGAAGTACTGGATCTCGACCCCCACCTCGGAGAACTGCTCCTCGAGCATCAGGCCTCTGGCGGTGCCGCGCCAGTCGTCGCCCTTGAAGAAGCGGGTGAAGCCGATCTCTCGCCAGGCGTCCATCTTCGAGGGGGTGGTCTCGAGGTGGACCCCGTCCACGAAGCGCAGGCTCTCGACGATCTCCGCCCGCTCGGCCGAAGGGATGACGGGGTCGATCCCCTTGATCTCGCGCAGCATCTCGTCGCTCACGACTCCGGCGATGAGCACGTCGCAGTGCTGAGCCGCGTGACGGAGGAGGTTCAGGTGCCCTACGTGGAACAGGTCGAACGCCCCTGCCGCGTATCCGATGTGCATTGTGGCCTCCAGGTCCTTCTCGTTGGCAGCGCTTCGGTGCCGTTGATTCAGGAAGCATACCTGGCAAAGAGGAAAAAAGGTAGAAATCGGACATCCGGAGTCGCGTGGCGGAGCGTGGCCCTGGTGGACGCGTGTGACGGCGTGCGTCGGCCCGGTGAACGCCCGGGCACGGATCCGCCGCGCGGATTCCCACACGTTCACAGGCGCTCACATTCCTTCTCTCGGCGTTCCCGGCCCCCTTACGTTCTCCTGCATGTCCGCCACCACCACGCTGCCCGAGCTCGAGCGCACCGCCGGGCTCGCCGGCGGGCGTGCCAGCATCGGCGTGGCCGCCTACCCGCACCGCCACCCGGAATCACCCACCACCAGTCATAACACCGAGGTGCTGGTGGGTAAGGAGCGGACGGGGGCGGATTTCGCCATCCCCCAGGTGTTCTTCGATTCCGAGGATTGCTGCCGTCTGCTGGCCCGCTCGCGCAGCGCAGGGATCCGGATGCCGCTGGTCGCCGGATTCGTGCCGACCTTGAACCCCGCGCACCTGACACGACTGGCAGCTCCCAGCGGCGTCGCTCCGCCCCGAGAGCTCCTGTACGCACTGGAGACCGCCGCGGACACCGAGCGCGAGGACGACGAGCAGCGCGTCGAAGAACAGCGCCGCGACCTGGGCCTGCCGGAGTTGCCACCACCATCGGCTTGTTCCCTCAGATCGCCCCAGTGCGTGCGGCGCGTGCCGCCCACCGCCGCAGCGCCCTGTCCGACGCCGAGAGCACCCGCGCGATGCAGGAGGAGATCGCCCGGGTGATCACCCTGCAGGAGGAGCTCGGGCTGGACGTCCTGGTCCACGGCGAGCCCGAGCGCAACGACATGGTCCAGTACTTCGCCGAGCACCTCGAGGGCTTCGCGACCACCGAGCACGGCTGGGTGCAGTCCTACGGCTCCCGCGGCACCCGCCCCTCGATCCTGTTCGGCGACGTGCACCGCCGCGCCCCGATCACCGTGGACTGGTCGACCTACGCCCAGTCGCTCACCCCGCATCCCGTCAAGGGCATGCTCACCGGCTTCGTCACGATCCTCGCCTGGTCCTTCGTGCGCGACGACCAGCCCCTCGGGGACACCGCAGCCCAGGTGGGTCTGGCGCTGCGCGACGAGGTCACCGGCCTCGAGACCGCCGGGATCCGCATCGTGCAGGTCGATGAGCCGGCCCTGCGGGAGCTGCTGCCCCTGCGCGAGGCCGAGCAGGCGGGCTGCCTGGACTGGTCGGTGCGCGCCTTCCGCCTGGCTACCTCCGGAGCGGCCGCCGCCACGCAGATCCATACCCACCTCTGCTACGGCGAGTTCACCGTGGTTCTCGGCGCGATCGACGCCCTGGACGCGGACGTCACCTCGATCGAGTCCGCCCGCTCCCGCGGCGAGATCCTCGAGGCCCTCGAGCCCGGTGCCTTCCTCCGCGGCATCGGCCCCGGCGTAAGGGACATCCACTCCCCGCGCGTGCCTGACGCCGAGGAGATCGCCGAGCAGCTGCGCCGTGCCCGCGCGGTGGTCGACTCCGACCGGCTGTGGGTGAACCCCCATCGCGGCCTGAAGACCCGCAGCTGCGCCGAGACCGAGGCGAGCCTGCGCCACCTGGTCCAGGCTGCCCGCGAGGTGCACGCCGAGGCCGCGGTGAGCGCCGGGGTGTGAGCGCACCGTCGGCGGGGCAGGCCCCTGTGCCACCCTGGCTCCATGACCCTCCCCGCCGACAGCCACGTGCACAGCGAGTTCTCCTGGGACACCGGCGGCCCCGACAGCCCCGCCCGCGGCACCATGGAGGCCACCTGCGCCCGGGCCGTCCGCATCGGGCTGCCGGCTCTGTTCTTCACCGAGCACCTCGACCTCGAGACCGCTTGGTTCACCGACCCCGAGGACTTCGGCGACCACGAGCGGCACCTCGTGGGGGCCGACGGTGTGGTCGCCGTGCCCCGCTTCGACGTCGAGGGATATTTCGAGAGCATCGAGCGCTGCCGCGCCGCGTTCCCGTCCCTGCGGATCGGCACCGGGCTCGAGGTGGGCCAGCCTCATCTCCACCTCGCGGCCGCCGGCGTGGACATGGACCTCAGCCGTTTCGACCGCATCCTCGGCTCGCTGCACACCCTCGAGTTCGAGGGCCGACGGGCCGAACCGAACACCCTGTTCCGTCGGCTCCCCGCGGAGGAGGTGCTGCGCCGGTACCTCGCTGAGATCCCTGAGCTGGTGGCCGGCGATGAGCCCTTCGAGGTCGTCACCCACCTGGACTATGCGCTGCGCTACTGGCCCATGGAGGAGGTGGGGCCGTTCGACCCGCGAGATTTCGAACAGGAGTTGCGCGGTGCGATGGCCGTGATCGCCCACAGCGGCCGCGCGTTGGAGATGAACACCCGGCGGCTGTGGTCGTGGATGCCGCAGTGGTGGGCCGAGGAGGGTGGCCGTACGATCAGCCTGGGCAGCGACGCCCACACCCCCGGGGCGCTCGCCCATGGCTTCCCCGAGGCGGTCGCGATGGTCGAGGCGTTCGGCTTTCGCGCAGGCCGCGACCCGCGCGAGCTCTGGCGGCGCTGAGCGAGCGCTGACCAGGGAGCTCTCCTCCGCTCGCCGCTCCGAGCCGCGCCGAGCCCAGGGCGTGCCCGCAGTCCCCTCCGCCCCGTATCCTCGTCGGGGCGGCTCCCACCCGGGACCCGCTGTCCCGCGACGGCACGATGCCCACCCCCGCATCGCATGCCGGGACCGGGAGCACGGTGCTCCGGTGAGGAGCACGGACGAGGAGGTCTGATGCGCGCACTGCGCAAGGTCGCGCCCGGAGCCGGGCTGGAATGGACGGACGTCGAGGAGCCGGGCTGCGGGCCCTGGGACGTGAAGGTGCGGGTGCTGCGCGCCGGGATCTGCGGCACCGACCTGCACATCCTGGCCTGGGACGCCTCCGCCGAGTCGATGTGCGACAGCGTCCCGTTCACGCCCGGCCACGAGTTCTACGGCGAGGTCGTCGAGGTGGGCGAGGAGGTCACCGATGTGCGCGTCGGCGACCGCATCTCGGGCGAGGGCCACGTGGTGTGCGGGATGTGCCGGAACTGCCGGGCCGGCCGTCGCCAGATGTGCATCCGCACCCGGTCCATCGGCGTCCAGCGCGACGGCGCCTTCGCCGAGTACGTGACCCTTCCGCACCAGAACGTGTGGGTGCACGAGCACGACCGCGGCGAGGAGCTGATCAGCCCCGAGCTCGGCGCCGTCTTCGACCCTCTCGGCAACGCGGTCCACACCGCCCTGAAGTTCCCGGTGGTGGGGGAGGACGTGCTGATCACCGGCGCCGGCCCGATCGGGCAGATGGCCGCCGCCGTCGTCCGCCACGCCGGGGCCCGCTACATCACCATCACCGACATCTCCCCGCAGCGCCTGGCCATGGCCGAGGACTGCGGCGCCGATGTGGTGCTCGACGTCTCCGACTCCCGCGTGCGCGATGCCCAGCGCCGCCTGGGGATGCGGGAGGGCTTCGACGTGGGGCTGGAGATCTCCGGGCAGGCCCGAGCCCTGCAGGAGATGATCGAGAACATGAACCACGGCGGCCGGATCGCGCTGCTGGGCCTGCCCGCGACGCAGTTCGAGATCGACTGGACCATGGTCGTCACCCGGATGATCACCCTGCAGGGCATCTA
>JAKDUN010000223.1 GCA_030457675.1 Brachybacterium sp.
CCGTTCGGGCTCCGCTCGGGGGGTGTGTGTCCGGGGCGGAGGGGGCGGCGAGCGGTCTTTTCCGCCCCCGCGCCCAACAAGGGGCCTTTCCGCTGCGTCGGAAGGGTTGCGGCGCACCCCCGACGGGAGGAGAGTGGAGGTCCCCCGATTCCGCCGGCACACCTGCGGAGTTCGGTGAGGTCCTCGAGTGCGAGGCCCCGCGACTGCTGAGCTTCTCCTGGGACACCGACGAGATGCGGATCGTTCTGGACCCGGTGGGTGAGAGCACCCGGCTCACCCTCGTCCACGGCTTCACCGACCTGCCCGGGGCCGCCAGCTTCGCGACCGGCTGGGAGGCCTGCCTCGAGGGTCTCGACGCGGTTCTCGACGGCCGGGAGGTCGCGAACCCGGGGCCGCGGCGCGTCCGGCACGAGCAGCTCGCCGACCAGTTCGGGCTCGACGAGCCGGAGCTCGAGGAGGGGGCCGAGGGCTGGACCGTGCGCTTCGCACGGCAGCTCGTGTGCCCGGCGGAGACCGCCTGGAACCTCTTCGTCAGCGGTGGCGAGAAGCCGTCCGAGGAGCCACCGGTGCTGGTGGTCAGGGAGACGCTGCGCGCCCCGCTGGCTCCCTCGGTGGTGCTGGGCCACGTCACCGAGGTCGAGGCGCCGACCCTGCTCGCCTTCGACTCGGCCGATGGCGAGCCCGGCGACCACGTGCGACTCGAGCTCGGCCCGGGCACCGGGCACGGCACGCGCCTGGTCCTCACGGTGAGCGGGCAGGTGGCCGAGGACCGTGAGGCCGCCGCGGCGCAGTGGGGAGAGGGCGCTGTGCGTCCGCTCGCCGCCGCCGCGCTCGCGCACGCCTCCGCCGAGGGGTGAGCCGCGGCCGCGATCACCGGTGCGAGTCCCGGACCCGCCTTCACCGGTGCGCGCGACGGGATCCGCTCGACCTTTCGGACGATGTCGCACGCTCGGCCCCGCCTCTAGAGTGGCGAGGTGACCTCCACTCCCGCCTCCGACCCCGCCGGGCTCCGCGACGCCGACGGCCTCGGCGACCCTGACGGTTTCAGCTCCGCCGACCCCGACCCTGGCCCCGAGGCGCCCCAGGAGACTGCCGCCGCCCTGGCCAGGACCCTGCGCGGTGCGATGCACGTGGCCTTCGCGGTGCTGCCGGCCGTCGGCGCCGTCCGTGCTCATGACGCCGACGCCGTCCCGCTGCCGCTCGCCCTGGCCACCGCCGCGGCGGTTGTCGGGATCTATCTGATCGGCTCCTGGTTCGCGCTGCGCCGCGGAGAGGCCGGCCGCTCCGCCCGGACCGATCTGCTGCTGCCCTCGCGCGGCTGGGTCCTCGCCCTCGCCCTCGTGTGGATGGCCAGCACCTTCGTCTCCGCGGCCTTCGTGTGGATCGCCTTCCCGCTGTTCTTCCTGGTGCTGTTCGCCCTCGGCCGGGTGGCGGGACCCTTGGTGCTGGGGGCGGTGGCGCTGTGGGCGGTGCTGGCCCCGCTGCTGGCCCGTGAGCAATGGTCCCTGGGGATCGGCGAGATACTCGGCCCGCTGGTCGGAGCCGTCTTCTCGCTGATCGCCCACGCGGTCTACCGTCGGCTGCTGATCGAGACCGACCGCAACCGGCAGCTGGTCGCCCAGCTGCGCGCCGCCCAGAGCGAGCTCGCCGACTCCGAGCGCCGCAAGGGCATCGCCGAGGAGCGCCAGCGCCTCGCCCAGGACATCCACGACACCCTCGCCCAGGGCCTGAACTCCATCGTCCTGTTCAGCCGGGGGGCTCGCAGCGCCCACCCCGAGGCCACCGAGCCCTTCTCCCGCATCGAGGACACCGCCCGCGAGAACCTCGCCGACGCCCGCCGCCTGGTGCGCGACCTCGCCGACCGCGCCCCCCGCACTACCCTCGAACAGGCCCTGCGGGCAGTGATCTCCCGCGCCGAGCTGCTGGGGGAGAGCCCCCGCTGGGAGCTGCGGGTCGATGGCACCCCACGAGAGCTCGCCCCCGCCCAGGTCGAGACCCTCCACCGCGCCGCCCAGTCCCTGGTCGCCAACGTGCAGCGGCACGCTGAGGCCGAGCGGTGCGTGCTGACCCTCGCCTGGTGGCCGGGACGGGTGAGCCTGGACGTGGTGGACGACGGCCGCGGCTTCGATCCCTCTGCCCCGACCAGCAGCCACGAGGGCGGCGACGGACTGCGCCTGCTGCGCACCCGCCTCTCCCGCGCCGGCGGCACCGTGGCGATCGATTCGGCCCCTGGGGAGGGCACCACCGTCGGCCTCACCCTGCCGACCCATACACAGGAGTCCGACGCATGAGCAGCGAAGCAGACGGAGCTGCCGCAGCAGCGAGCATCCGGATCATGATGGTCGACGACCACCCCGTGGTCAGAGCCGGGCTGCGCGCCCTGCTGGAGGCCGACGAGGGCATCGAGGTGGTCGCCGAGGTCGGCTCCGGTACGGCGGCGCTGGGCACGATCGACGAGCTCGCCGCGTCCCCCGCCGGGGCCCCGGACCTGGTGCTGATGGACCTGAACCTCGGCGACGGCATCGGCGGCATCGAGACCACCCGGCGCCTCCGCGCCGCGCACCCCGAGGTGCAGGTGCTGGCCGTGACCACCTTCGACGCAGAGGCGGACATCGTCGGCGCGCTCGAGGCCGGCGCGACCGGCTACGTGCTCAAGGATTCACCCACCGCGGCGCTGATCGACGCCGTCGGGGAGGCCGCCGCCGGACGGAGCATCCTCTCGCCCGAGGTCCAGCAGCGCCTGGTGCGGCGGATGAGCAACCCGCACAGCGCCCTGTCCCCGCGGGAGACCGAGATCCTCGAGGCGCTCGCCACCGGCGCGACCAACCGCGAGGTCGCGAAGCTGATGTTCATCTCCGAGTCGACGGTCAAGACCCACCTGGTGCACATCTACGACAAGCTCGGGGTGGACAGCCGCACCGCCGCGATCCGCGAGGCCCGCGACCGGCGACTGATTCGCTGAGCTGCGCCGGGGACGGTGCGCGGGAGTGCGGACTCACCAGCGGTGGGCGACGTCGATGACCAGACGGGAGCCGTCGCCGGGGCCGTCCAGGGTGAACACCCGCATCGGCAGCCGAGCACGCACGCCGAGCCCGATCAGGGTCTGACCTTCGAAGCTGCCGGTGAAGGCGACCTGACGGAAGGTGCGGTAGCCGTCCACGTCCACCGCCTGCGTGCGGTTCCGAGGGGCGTAGGTGGCGCGGAAATCGCTGTCGTGAGCCGGGGCCTGGACCAGGATCGCCAGGTCGGCGCCGCCGCTGAGCGGGACGGAGAATCCGGAGCCGAGCTCGGTCACGCGATGGACGTACTCCACCGAGTAACCGGAGACATCCCCCTCGAGATCGACGACGAGCCGGTCGAAACAGGCGTGCCGGCCGGTGCGGAGGTTCTCGATCTGGGCCGAGGACATCCCCGAGGCCGATTCGGGCAACGAGCCCCAGTAGATGCCGCAGTAGGGAGCGGCGACGGCTGTGGCCGGGGTGAGCACGGCCAGGCCGAACATCATCGCGCAGGTGGCGAGGAGAGAGAGGATTCGCTTCTTCACGGCTGCCTCCTAGGGAGACGGCGAAGGCCATGGCGGCCAGGGCCGTATACCGGGATTGTCCGACGTCGCGCGAGACCTTTCCAGTGACCGGCCAGTCATGACAGCCGGATCGTGACCTTGGGCAGCCAGCACCGGCTCCGGGCTCAGCGGGCCCGGACCCGCTCCAGCAGGCGGCGGTGGAAGCGCTGCTCGCCGGTCGCCTCCGGATGGAAGGCGATGCCGAGCACCGAGCCCTGCTCCGCTCCGACGAGCCGCCCGTCGGGCAGCGTTGCGACGGCGCGCGCCCGCGGACCGAGCTCCTCGATCAGCGGAGCGCGGATGAAGGCGGTCCGCACCGCGGGCGGACCCAGGGCGGGGATCTCCAGGTCCGTCTCGAAGGAGTCGCTCTGGCTGCCGAAGGCATTGCGGCGAGCGGTCGCATCGAGACCCCCGAAGGTCTCCTGCCCAGGGGTGCCGTCGAGGAGCCGGTCCGCGAGCAGGATCATCCCCGCGCAGGTGCCGAGCACCGGCAGGCCGCCCGCGATCGCCTCTCGCAGCGGCTCGCGCAGGCCGGTGATCCGCGCGAGCCGGTCAATCACCCCGGACTCGCCGCCGGGCAGCACGAGCCCGTCGACCGCGGCCAGCTCCGTCGGCCGGCGCACCAGCGACACCGAGGCGCCGAGCGCCTCCAGCATCCGGGCGTGCTCGCGCACGTCGCCCTGCAGCGCGAGCACACCGATCCGCGGCCCGCGGCCGCCGGTGCTCACCAGCCGCGCTCGGCCAGGCGGTGCGGTGCAGGCAGATCGGCCACGTTGAGGCCCACCATCGCTTCGCCGAGCCCGCGGGAGACCTCGGCGATCACGGCGGGGTCGTCGTGGAAGGTGGTCGCCCTGACGATGGCGGCGGCGCGCTCGGCGGGATTGCCGGACTTGAAGATCCCGGAGCCGACGAAGACCCCGTCGGCCCCCAGCTGCATCATCATCGCGGCATCCGCCGGGGTGGCCACGCCGCCCGCGACGAACATGACCACCGGGAGCTGACCGGTCTCGGCGACCTCCTTGACCAGCGCGTAGGGCGCCTGCAGCTCCTTCGCGGCGAGGTAGAGCTCGTCCTCGTTCTTCGCAGCGAGCGCGCGGATCTCGGCGGAGATGGTGCGGATGTGCTTGGTGGCCTCGGAGACGTCCCCGGTGCCGGCCTCGCCCTTGGAGCGGATCATCGCCGCGCCCTCGGTGATGCGGCGCAGGGCCTCGCCGAGGTTCGTCGCGCCGCACACGAAGGGCACGGTGAAGCGGTGCTTGTCGATGTGGTGGGCGTAGTCGGCGGGGGAGAGGACCTCGGACTCGTCGATGTAGTCCACGCCCAGCTGCTGCAGCACCTGCGCCTCGACGAAGTGGCCGATGCGAGCCTTGGCCATCACCGGGATCGAGACAGTGCTGATGATTCCGTCGATCATGTCCGGATCGCTCATCCGGGAGACGCCGCCCTGGGCACGGATGTCCGCGGGGACCCGCTCGAGGGCCATGACCGCGACAGCGCCGGCGTCCTCGGCGATCTTCGCCTGCTCGGCGGTGACGACGTCCATGATGACGCCGCCCTTCATCATGTCCGCCAGGCCGCGCTTGACGGTGCCGGTGCCGGTGGTGCTGCCGGTGGTGTCGGGAGTGCTCATGGGAATTCCTCGTCGCTCGCGCGGCGCGGGCCGACGGCGTCCGGCTCGTCGACCCTCCCTGCACCACATTGGCCTAGG
>JAKDUN010000224.1 GCA_030457675.1 Brachybacterium sp.
GTAGGATCTGACGCTGGTGCCGCATGGTCTGCCCGCATGGTCTGCCCGCATGGTCGACCCCACGTCAGCGTTCCCGCGCGACCTGCGCACCAGTCCTGTGGGGTCCGTCCCCTCCCGCCGTCCCCGAGGAGTCCCGTGACCGTCCAGCTGCCCACCCCCGATGAATCGCTGCGGATGGTGGCCGTCCACGCGCATCCGGATGACGAATCGTCCAAGGGTGCCGGGTCGACCGCGCGCTATGCGCGTGAGGGCGTCCAGGTCACGGTCATCACCTGCACCGGCGGGGAGCGCGGCGACGTGCTGAACCCGCAACTGCGCGAGGACCCGTCCTTGACCGCCGAGGCGCTGCCCGAGGTCCGCCGCCAGGAGATGGCGCGCGCCCAGGAGATCCTCGGCGTGGACCACGAATGGCTGGGCTTCATCGACTCCGGCCTCCCCGAGGGCGACCCGCTGCCGCCGCTGCCGGCCGGCAGCTTCGCGGCGCTCCCCGTCGAGGAGGCCGCGCGACCGCTGGTCGAGGCCGTCCGTCGGCTGCGCCCGCACGTGATGACCACGTACGACGAGAACGGCGGCTACCCGCATCCCGACCACATCCAGGTCAACCGGATCAGCCTGGCCGCCTTCGACCTCGCCGCGGATCCCGCCTTCGCCCCTGAGCTCGGCGAGCCCTGGGCGATCGCGAAGCTCTACTACATCAACGGCTTCCATCGGCAGCGTTTCTCAGCGGTGAGCAGGCATCTGCGGGAAGAGGGCACCCCGAACGAGATGCTGGACCAGATGCTCCAGCACTACGACGAGAGGACGGACCGGATCCTGACCACCCGCGTCGACGTGCGCGACTTCCTCGCGATCCGGGACGACGCGCTGCGCGCCCACGCCACCCAGGTCGATCCCGAGGGGCCCTTCTTCCGCATCCCCCACGAGGCCGAGACCGCGGCCTGGGGCACCGAGGACTACGAGCTGCACATCTCCCGCATCGGCGTGAAGCTTCCCGAGGATGACCTGTTCGCCGGGCTGCGCCACGAGCGCGTGGAGGCCCGGCCGTGAGCGGCACGGGGATCGTCCTCGCCCTCGGCGAGCTGGTGGCCGCACCGAGCCCCTCGGACGGCGAGGAGTTCACCTCGGTCACCGTCTCTCCGGGACTGCCCGGATTCCTCGCGATGTTCGTGCTCGCGGTGGCCGTCGTGCTGCTGGCGATCGACATGACGCGACGCACGCGCCGGGTACAGGCCCGTGCCCGGGTCCAGGAGCGGATGGCGGCCGAGGATCGCGAGCAGGAGGACGCCGCGCAGGAGCACCCGGCCGGGGACGACACCGAGACCAGGGCGGGGGAAGAGATCGAGGCCGGGGACGAGGCCGGAGCCGGCGGAGCTGCCGAGGCCGAGGACCTGGCGGAGGAATCCTCTCTCGAGGAGACCCCCACCGAGGACACCTCGAATCCTCCGCACCCAGGGCAGACCCCTCCGGAGCAGGACGGCATCTCCGGCGACGACCGCCGCTGAGCCCGCGCCGGTGCCGTCGGCGCAGGGCCGGAATGGCCGCCCGCTCAGATGATCGCGACGGCGACCGCCGCGAAGTGACAGCCGAAGCCGATCAGCGTGCCGGCATGGAAGATCTCGTGGAAGCCGAACCAGGCCGGTGAGGGATTGGGCCGCTTCAGCGCGTACATGACCGCGCCCGCGGTGTAGGCGAGGCCACCGATCGCCAGCAGCCAGACCACGGCCCAGCCACCCGTGGCCTGCAGCTGCGGCATGTAGAAGACCGCCACCCAGCCCAGCGCGATATAGGCCGGGACATAGATCCAGCGCGGTGCCGCGGTCCAGAACACGCGGAAGCACACGCCGACTGCCGCGCCGCCCCAGGCGATCGCCAGCAGCGTGAGGGCCTGGCGGGGTGCCAGCAATGCGACGGCGAGCGGGGTGTAGGTCCCGGCGATGATCAGGAAGATGTTCGCGTGGTCGAACCGGCGCAGCATGATCGCACGCCGCGGCGACCAGGTGCCACGGTGGTAGACGGCGCTGACGCCGAACAGCATGCTCGCGGTCAGTACGAACACCGCGCAGGCCAGCCGGATCTGGAGCGTGTCTCCGAGGGCGACCAGCAACAGCCCGACCACCACGGTGGCGGGAAAGGCAGCCAGGTGCAGGATGCCGCGCAGTCGGGGCTTCGGCAGCTGCAGCCCGAGCTGGGTGGCCCGCCGGGCCATCGCCCGGGTCAGCGTGCGCGGGGCGAAGGGGAAGGTCTCGGCGGTGGGCAGCTCGTCGTCGGCCGTCAATCGGGTGCCGCCGCTGTCCGCGACCGCCTCCGCCGTCTCGGCCGCAGCGCGGGGCCCACGACCGTCGGCCGCCGCTCGGGCGCCGGGACTCCCGGGCGTCTCGCTCGCGTCCACGGGTCGAGTCGGGTCCACAGGGGAGGCGGAGTCGGGACGGCGTGCGGTGAGAGCCTCGTCAGCGTCGCGATGGGGTCCGGAATTCATGGGCTCACCGTAACCTACGGAGCCGTAAGTTCGAGGTGTGCGTGCTGTGCCGATCCAGTGTCGATTTCCTCGGAACGTGCGGGCAGGGCGGCGGCGTCATCGATAATGGAAGGCGCGGGCCGACGGCGTCGGCCGCGACGCACTGCAGTCGGCGAAGAGTGCCGGACCGGAAGCCGCGGCAGACAGGATCGCCGCGATCGGCACGAGGGGAGGGACCGCGCGATGGATGACGACGGCCTGCTGTACCGCGTCTACGAACGACGGCTCCTCCGCGAGCTCGAGAGCTTCGAGCTCCCGCAGCATCTGGGCGTGATCGTGGACGGCAACCGCCGTTGGGCGAAGGAGGCGGGGGAGAGCACCGAGCACGGCCACCGCGTCGGCGCCGCAAAGATCCTCGAATTCCTCTCCTGGTGCGACGGCCTCGACATCCCGCTGGTGACGGTCTGGATGCTGTCCACGGACAATCTGCGCCGGCCGCCCGAAGAGCTCACCGCCCTCTACGAGATCATCTCCACGACCATCGAGGGGATCATCCGGGCCGGCTACTGCGTGCGGCTGACCGGGAATGCCCAGGAGCTGCCCGAGTCGATGCGGGCCGGCATCTCCCGTGCGCAGGCACAGACCTCCCCGGAGTCCCGGCTCACGGTCAACGTGGCCATCGGCTACGGCGGGCGCGAAGAGATCGTCGACGCCGTGCAGGAGCTGGTGCGGGATCTGGCCGCGCAGGGCCTGGACGGCGAGGGCATCTCCTCGCAGATCAGCGTCGACTCCATCGCCGAGCACCTCTACACCCGCGGCCAGCCCGACCCGGACCTGATCATCCGCACCTCGGGCGAACAGCGCCTCTCAGGGTTCCTGCTGTGGCAGTCCGTGCACTCCGAGTACTGGTTCTGCGAGACCTACTGGCCCGGGTTCCGCCGCATCGACCTGCTGCGCGCCCTGCGGGACTTCTGCCGACGCGAGCGGCGCTTCGGCGCCTGAGCTCACGGCTCCGCGGGTCTGAGCTCATGGATCCGCAGCGCTTGAGCTCATGGCTCCGCAGCGCTTGAGCCCGCGGCTCCGCAGCGCCGGGGCCGGCGCTCCCGCAGCGGCGTCCGCCGTCCCGAGGACACTCCGCCCGCCTCCCCGGAGGGCCGTGTGACCGGTGGCACACTGGAGGCATCGGGAGTGCGGCAGAACTCCCGATGACGATCGGGTGAACGTCGTACCCGCACCCCGCGGGACGCGCCCGGTGGCGGGTGCGCTCGCGACTATGGTCCAGGCATCCGCTCGATCTCGGGAGGCTCCTATGGAAGAGACCACCACTGCTCACGCGACGATGCCCGCCACAGACGGCACGGCATCGCTCAGCAATCGCACCGCAGCGGCGGTGATCGGAGCGGCGAACCCCGACGGCGCCCCCGTGGTGCCCTCGTTGCTCCCCGGCGTCGCCCAGCAGATGCTCGCCGAGGTCGAGACGGGCGTGATCACCTACGTGCTGGACACCTCGGTGCTGCTGTCCGACCCGCAATCGCTGCACCGCTTCGCCGAGCACGACATCGTGCTGCCCATCGTGGTGATCACCGAGCTCGAAGCCAAGCGCCACCATCCGGACCTCGGTTACTTCGCCCGCCAGGCGCTGCGGATCCTCGATGACCTGCGCGAGCAGCACGGAAACCTCGCCCAGCCGCTGCCGATCGGCAAGGACGGCGGCCACGTGCACGTCGAGCTCAATCACATGAGCACCGCTTCTCTGCCGGACGGCTTCCGGCTCGGGGACAACGACACCCGCATCCTCGCCGTCGCGAAGAACCTCCAGCTCGAGGGCAAGAACGTGGTGCTGGTGTCGAAGGACCTGCCGATGCGGATCAAGGCCTCGGCCTCCGGGGTGCACGCGGAGGAGTACCGGGCCGAGCTCGCCCGGGATCGTGGCTACACCGGCATGGTCACCGCCTCGATCGACGAGCAGGCGATGACCGATCTCTACGACGGCCGGACCGTCGAGGTCCCCGAGGTCGCCCACCATCCCGTGCACACCGGCCTCACCCTCACCAGCCCGCGCGGCTCCGCGCTGGGCAGGGTCACCCGCGACAAGCAGGTGACGCTGGTCCAGGGCGATCAGACCGTGTTCGGCGTCTCCGGCCGCTCCGCGGAGCAGCGGGTCGCGATCGACCTGCTGCAGGACGAGTCCCTCGGCATCGTCTCGCTCGGCGGCCGCGCCGGCACCGGCAAGAGCGCTCTGGCACTCTGCGCGGGCCTCGAAGCGGTCCTCGAGCGCCGCACCCAGCGGCGGATCATGGTGTTCCGCCCGCTGTTCGCCGTGGGCGGCCAGGAGCTCGGCTACCTGCCCGGGGACCAGGGCGAGAAGATGGGGCCGTGGGGGCAGGCCGTGTTCGACACCCTCGGCTCGATGGTCTCCCAGAACGTCATCGACGAGGTGGCGTCCCGGGGGATGCTCGAGGTGCTCCCGCTGACCCACATCCGCGGCCGCTCTCTCCACGACGCCTTCGTGATCGTCGACGAGGCCCAGTCCCTGGAGCGCAACGTGCTGCTGACGATGCTCTCCCGCATCGGCCAGAACTCCCGCGTGGTGCTCACCCACGACATCGCCCAGCGCGACAACCTCCGCATCGGCCGCTACGACGGGATCGCCTCGGTGGTCGAGGCGCTGAAGAAGAAGGAGCTGTTCGGGCACATCACGCTGCAGCGCTCCGAGCGGTCGAAGGTCGCCGAGCTGGTCACCCACGTGCTGGACGAGCCGTTGCCCTGAGGC
>JAKDUN010000225.1 GCA_030457675.1 Brachybacterium sp.
CGCATCGAGGCCAGGCGGCCCGACTCGGCGGAGGCGGCGAAGGCCTCCGGGTCCGTCACCATGGCCGAGGCGTCCTCGGCGGCCATCGGCAGCAGCACGGACCGGGTGATGGTGTCCTCCGCCTCCGCGGGGCGCCACACCACGAAAGTGCGCAGCGTGGCCAGGGGTGCCTCCTCGGAGGCGACGGTGAGCTCGAGACGGCGAGTCCCCCAGTAGTACGACGCCTCGGAGTAGCCGAGCTCCTCGGCGGCGACCTGCACCGTGAGGACGGTGGACTCCCCAGGGGCGAGCTGGTCGAGAGTCCCTGAGCTGGCGATCGCCTCGCCGGTGGGCTGCACGGTGGTGTCCGCCTGCCACTGGGACAGCACCTCGCGGTCCGTGACCCGGGCGGTGCTGGTGCGCAGCTCGAGGGCGGGCGCGGGCATGGGCTCGGAGGAGGTGTTGGTCACGTCGACCTGCGCCTCGAGGGTGCCGCCGGGGGCCAGCGAGGTGGGGGTGAGAGAGACGAGATCCATGCTCACCGGCGAGTGCTCGGCCGAGGGAGGGGGCGCGGCCGGCGCCCGAGGAGCAGGGTTCGTGAGTGCCCCGGCCTCGGCATGAGCGGCGGGCATGAGGGTCACCGGGCCGCTCACCAGCGCTGATGAGGTGAGGAGCAGGACCGTCAACAGCGCCGCGAGCACCGGGCGCACGGACGGTGGGGACGACGGCATGGTGACACTGTAAGCGGCCGTTACCGTAGAGAGCCTGCAGGTGCACGAGACCTCTACAAGGCAGTGGCGCAGCGCAGGTCCCCGATCCCCGCCTCCCGAACCAGGACAGGACCCTCCCGTGACCGATCCCGTCGATGAGACTGCCGACACCGCCCGGCGTCTGCACACCGCGCGCCACCGCGCCGCCTCGATGTTCCAGGCTCTGCCTGAGGAGATCCACGTGCTGGGGCGGATGTTCGAGGCGGCGGGGCACGAGCTCGCCCTCGTCGGCGGGCCGGTGCGGGATGCGGTGCTGGGCCGCTCGAGCGCCGATCTTGACTTCACCACCTCCGCCCGTCCCGAGGAGACCGAGGCGATCCTGCGCCAGTGGACCCACGACGGGGCGATCTGGGACATGGGCCGCGACTTCGGGACCCTCGGCGGCGTGCGCGACGGAGTGAAGGTCGAGATCACGACCTACCGCACCGAGTCCTACGACCCCACCAGTCGCAAACCGCAGGTGGAGTACGGCGACACCCTGGTCGGCGATCTCTCGCGGCGCGACTTCACCGTCAACGCGATGGCGGTGCGCCTGCCGTCGCTCGAGCTCGTGGACCCCTTCGACGGGCTCGCCGATCTGGCGCGCACCCTGCTGCGCACCCCCGTCGGCCCACAGCAGTCCTTCTCCGACGACCCGCTGCGGATGATGCGCGGCGTGCGCTTCGTCGCCCAGCTCGGCTTCCGCCTCGAGGACGCCACGGCCGACGCGATCGAGGAGCTCGCCGAGCGGATCACCATCGTCTCCGCGGAGCGGGTGCGGGAGGAGCTGGTCAAGCTCATGCTCGGCGCCCACCCGCGCGGCGGACTCGAGCTGCTCACCGAGCTGGGCCTGGCCGCGCACGTGCTGCCGGAGCTGCCCGCCCTGCAGCTCGAGATCGACGAGCACCACCATCACAAGGACGTCTACCAGCACACCCTCACCGTGCTGGACCAGGCGATCGACCTGGAGAGCCCGGCCGGCTCGGGCGGTCCCTGCGAGGGCCCCGACCTGGTGCTGCGCCTGGCCGCGCTGATGCACGACATCGGCAAGCCCGCCACCCGCCGCTTCGAGGAGGGCGGGGTGGTCACCTTCCGCTTCCACGAGACCGTCGGCGCGAAGATGACCGCGAAGCGGATGAAGGCGCTGACCTTCGACAAGGACACCACCAAGAAGGTGGCCCGCCTGGTGGAGCTGCATCTGCGCTTCCACGGCTACGTCGACTCGCCGTGGTCCGACTCCGCGGTGCGCCGCTACGTCACCGACGCCGGGGGCGTGCTGCAGCACCTGCACCGCCTCACCCGGGCCGACGTCACCACCCGCAATCGGCGCAAGGCCCGCACCCTCGACCGTGCCTATGACGAGCTCGAGGCCCGCATCGACCAGCTCGCCGAACAGGAGGAGATCGAGAAGATCCGCCCCGACCTGGACGGCAACCGGATCATGGAGATCCTCGATCTCCCGCCCGGTCGGGCGGTGGGAGAGGCGTACAAGCACCTGCTCGAGCTGCGGATGGAGCACGGCCCCCTCGGAGAGGAGCGGGCGATCGAGGAGCTGCGCACCTGGTGGGCGGCCCGCGAGGAGTCCTGAGCCCTGCCGTCGAGGCGCTCGGTGCGGCGTCGGCCGAGGTGTGGAGGTCGTGTGAGGGCCTGCCCGCACCGATGTGAGCGGGACCGCACCGGAGGTGCACACCCTGTGTGCTTCACCGCCGGGTCATTCCGTCCGGGGACCTGTCGTGGTCATACTGAGTGGCTGGGTGCGCAAGGCAACGACAGCAGCGCCCGCACACGTCCGTGCCCCCGAAGGACCAGGAGCAGCCATGAGCGACTCTCGACGCTCGTCCCGCGGCTCGTCGGATCGCTCTCGACGATCGAAGAACTCGACGAACGGCGGCGCCCGTCGCGCCGCCGGAGTGCGTCGCGCCTCGACGCCCAAGTCCTCAGCGCCGAAGTCCTCTGCGCCGAAGCCGTCCGGCAAGGCGCCCGCCCCCAAGAGCACCAGCCGCACCGGCCGCCGGGCAGGGACCGCCGGCGCCGCCGGTGCCGCTGCGGGCGGCACGGGCGCGGCGAAGGGGGCCACCGCGGCGAACGGGGCGAGCTCCGCGAAGCGATCGGCGCCGGCCGCCGGTGCCCCGAAGTCGCCCACCGCCCGCACCTCGGTCCGGGCCCGTCACGCCGGCGTCGCCTCGGCCGCCGCCGCGCCGAAGGGCCGCGCGAAGAAGGCCGCCGCCACCAACTTCCTGAACTATCCCCGCGCCGGGAAGAAGAACCCCTGGCGCTGGTTCCCCTCCCTGAGGCTGATCGCCGGCGCGATGGCGCTGATGGTGCTGGCCGGCCTCGGCTTCGCCGTGTGGCTGTACAACGACACCGAGGTGCCCGAGCCCTCGGACTTCGCCCTGGCCCAGACCTCGCGCGTCTACTACGCCGACGGTGAGACCGAGATGGGGCAGTTCAGCGAGATCAACCGCACCGAGCTGCCGGCCGACGAGATCCCCGACAACATCAAGCAGGCAGTGGTCGCCAGCGAGGACGACAGCTTCTACGAGAACCGCGGCGTCTCCCCGCGCGGCATCCTGCGCGCCGTGGTCAACAACGTGATGGGCGGAGACCGTCAGGGCGGCTCGACCATCACCATGCAGTACGTCGAGCGGTACTACACGGGCACCGAGACCTCCTACGTCGGCAAGGCCAAGGAAGCGATCATGGCCTTGAAGATCGACCAGGAGCTGCCCAAGGACGAGATCCTCTCGCGCTACCTCAACACCATCTACTTCGGACGCGGTGCGTACGGCGTCCAGGAGGCCTCACAGGCCTACTTCGGCAAGGACGCCACCGAGCTCACCGATGCCGAGGCGGCCCTGCTGGTCGCCGTGATCCCCAGCCCGTCGGCCTACGATCCCGCGAACGACCTCGAGAGAGCCACGAGCCTCTGGGACCGGGTGATCACCCGCCAGGTCGCGGAGGAGCAGATGACGCCGGCGGAGGCCGACGCCCTCGAGTTCCCCGAGACCATCGAGCCGAGCAGCGAGAACTCCCTCGGAGGCCCCAAGGGCTACCTGCTGATGGAGGTGCGCAAGGAGCTGATCGAGGAGGGCTTCACCGAGGAGGAGATCAACACCGGTGGGCTCACGATCATCTCCACGATCGATCCCGGGATCCAGGAGAACACCGTCGAGGCCGTGGACAACCTGCCCGAGGACCGACCGGAGAACAACCGGGTCGGCACCGTGACGCTCGATCCCTCGAGCGGTGCGATCCGTGGCATGTACGGCGGCGCGGACTACGTCAGTCAGGCGCAGAACGATGCCACCCAGTCCCGCATGCAGGCCGGCTCGATCTTCAAGACCTTCACCCTGATCACGGCCCTCGAGGAGGGCTATCCGCTGGACTCGCGCTGGGACGGGAACTCCCCGAAGGACTTCCCCGAGGTGCCCGGCGGTTGGGAGGTCAACAACTTCGGCGACACCGACTACGGCCGGGTCACCCTCGAGAAGGCGACCGCCAGGTCGATCAACACCGCCTACGGCGAGGCGAACATCGAGGTCGGCCCCGAGAACACGATGGAGACCGCGATCGAGCTCGGCCTGCCGGAGGACACCCCCGGCCTGGATGCCGTGCCCTCCAACGTGCTGGGCTCCGCCTCGCCGACGGTCGCCGAGATGGCCGAGGTCTACGCGACCATCGCCTCCGGCGGCATGCACCGGGACTCCTTCATCGTCGAGTCGGTGACCCGACCCGACGGCTCGACCCGCTATGAGCACGAGGGCGAGGAGACCCGTGCACTGGACGAGGACGTGGCCACCAATGCGACCGTCGCGCTCCAGGGTCCGCCGACGGACGGCTCCGCCCGGAGCCTGCAGGGCGTCATGGACGGCCGCCCCGTCGCCGGCAAGACCGGCACCTCGGAGAGCTTCCGTTCCGCCTGGTTCGTCGGCTTCACCCCGCAGCTGGTCACCGCCGTGGGCATGTTCCAGCCCGGGGAGGACGGCTCCGAGCAGGTCCTCACCTCCTTCGGCGGGGTGGACGACATGACCGGCGGCAAGTTCCCCACCGACGTCTGGGGCGACATCATGTCCAGCTCCCTCCAGGGGCAGGAGATGCTCGACTTCCCCGAGGAGGTCACGCTCGACAACGAGACCCGCGAGCGCAGCTACGTGCCCCCGCCCCCGCCGCCGGCGACCACCGAGGCCCCCGAGCCGTCGGAGGAGCCCAGCGAGGAACCGTCGGAGGAGCCGAGCGAAGAGCCCAGCGAGGAGCCGTCGGAGGAGCCCAGTGAGGAGCCGTCGGAGGAGCCGAGCGAAGAGCCCAGCGAGGAGCCGTCGGAGGAGCCGACCACCGAGTCCGGTGACGGGGGCGGCGAGAACGATCAGTCCTCCGAGAAGCCGACCCCCGAGGACGCCGACGAGGAGGCCAGCGCCGGCGGTCAGGAGTCGGGCGATGGAGGCGGCATCGGGGACGGCGCGGAAGGCCGCGGCGACGAGGACGCGGTCTAGC
>JAKDUN010000226.1 GCA_030457675.1 Brachybacterium sp.
CGTCGTCCCGCCGCTGCTGACCCCCCTGACCGTCGACGGCGATATCGACCTGCCCTCTCTCGAGCGGCTGGTCGGTCATCTCCTGGAGGCCGGGGTCGACGGGATCTTCGCGCTGGGCTCCAGCGGTGAGGTCGCCTTCTGGGACGATGCGCGCCGCGAGGCCGTCCTCGAGGCTGTCACCGGCACCGTCGCCGGCCAGGTGCCGGTGCTCGCCGGGGCCATCGACATGCAGACCGACCGGGTGATCCAGCACGTGCGGGCCGCCGAGCGCTTCGATCTGGCCGGATACGTGGTCACCGCCCCGTTCTATGCGATCACCGGCACGGAGGAGATCGACACCCACTTCCGCGCGATCGCGGCCGCCACGGACCGCCCGCTGTGGGCCTATGACATCCCGGTGTGCGTGCACGCGAAGCTCTCCGCCGCCCAGCTGCTGGGGCTCGGGGCCGACGGGGTGATCGCCGGCGTCAAGGACTCCAGCGGCGACGACGTCGGCTTCCGCCGCCTCAGCGCCGCCAACCGCGCCGCGGGCTCGCCGCTGACGCTGCTGACCGGCCACGAGGTGGTCGTCGACGGCGCCTACCTCGCCGGGGCCGACGGCTCCGTGCCGGGGCTGGGCAACGTGGATCCGGCCGGATACGTGCGCATGCACCGAGCGGCGCAGGCGGGCGACTGGGAGCAGGTGCGCCGCGAGCAGGACCGCCTCGCGCAGCTCTTCGAGATCGTCTTCCAGCCCACCGACAAGGTGGGACCTGCCGCTGGCGTCGGCGCGTTCAAGACCGCTCTGCGCGAGCTGGGCATCTTCTCGACCAATACCATGGCACGCCCGATGTCTCCGATCGACGGGGAGGCCGTGGGTCGGATCCGCGAGATCCTCGAGCAGACCGATCTGCTCGGCGACGGAGCCACGGGTGCCTGATCCGGTCCTCGCCCTCGATCTCGGGGGCACCAAGATCCGCGGCGCGCTGGTGCACGGCGCGGGATCACCGGACGCCGCGCCGCGGCTCGAGGGGCTGGCGGAGTCGCCCACTCCCGCGGCCGACGGCCCGGAGGCCATCCTCGCCGCCGTCGCGGCGCTGGCCGAGCGCATCGGCGTCGGGACCCGCGTGCGGGCGATGGGGCTGTCCTCCGCCGGCGTGATCGACAGCGGGGGCGGACGCGTCACCCATGCCACCGCCTCCCTCACCGGCTGGGCAGGAACCGATGTGCGCTCCCCGCTGGCCGAACGCTTCGGGGTGCCGGTCAGCGTGCTGGGCGACGTCCACGCCCACGGCCTCGGCGAGGCCCGCTTCGGGACCGGCCGGCATCACTCCTCGCTGCTGCTGGTCGCCGTGGGCACCGGCATCGGCGGCTGCCATGTGCTCGACGGACGGACCGTGCTCGGCGCCCGCGGCGCCGCCGGCCACGTCGGCCACGTCCCAGTGCCGGAAGCCGAGGGCGTCCCCTGTCCCTGCGGACGGATCGGCCACCTGGAGGGCCTGGCCTCCGGTCCCGGGATCGTGCAGCTCGCGCGCCGGCTCGGGGCCCACGGCTCCGTGCGGGACGGACCGTCGCTGGCGGCCGCGGCCGCCGCCGGCCCGGGTCCCGCCCGCGAGGCGTACCGGATCGCCGGGCTCGCGACGGGCCGCATGATCGGCGGCCTGCTGAACGTGCTGGATCCGGAGGTCGTGGCGCTCACCGGTGGGGTGACCGAGGTCGGCGGGCACTGGCGCGAGGCCGTCTCCCGCGGCATCGCCCTGGAGGCGATGGACGTCGTCGCCGACACCCCCGTGCTCACCGCGACCGCCGGCGGCCATGCCGCGCTGCTGGGAGCCGCCGCCCGCGCCCTCGACGTCCTCTCGACCTGAGCACCGACTCCCTCCTGCCCTCCCCGTCCCCGCTGAAAGGCTCCCCATGCATCCCCTGGTCTCCTCCCTCGAGGGCTCCCTGATCGTCTCCTGCCAGGCCTATCCCGGGGAGCCGATGCGCGATCCGCGCACCATGGCGCAGGTCGCCGCCGCGGTCGCGCAGGGCGGTGCCTCCGCGGTCCGAGCCCAGGGGCTGGAGGACATCGCCCAGGTGAGCTCCGCCGTGGACGTCCCCGTGATCGGCATCTGGAAGGACGGCGAGGACGGCGTCTTCATCACCCCCACGCTCGAGCACTGCCTGGCGGTGATCGACGCGGGCGCGGACATCCTCGCCCTGGACGGCACCACCCGTGCGCGGCCCGACGGCCGCAGCCTCGCCGAGACGGTCTCCGCGGTGCGGGAGCGCTTCGACGGACCACTGATGGCGGACTGCGACAGCCTCGAGTCCGCACTGGCCGCCGCGGATCTCGGGATCGAGATCATCGGCACCACCCTGGCCGGTCACACCACAGCCCGCCCGCGCACCGACGGCCCCGACCTGGAGCTGCTCAGGGAGCTCACGGGACGACTTCCTGCCACCTCGGCGCTGGTCGCGGAGGGCAGGGTCCACACTCCGCAGCAGGCCCACGACGCCCGCACCGCCGGCGCCTTCGCCGTGGTGGTCGGCACCGCGATCACTCATCCGACGAGCATCACCGGCTGGTTCCGCACCGCCGTCGCCGACGCCTGAGCCCCTCGGGCGGGCCGCGGCCGGAGGGCCCGGCACCCCGCCCCAGCCCTGCTCCTCGCACCGTGACGCCTCGGCGCGAGGTCCCTGAAGGAAACCCCCGATGAAGGAGAATCCCCGATGGATGCACGTATGACCCGGCGCGGCATGCTCGGCACCGCTGCCGCACTGACCGCGCTCGGCAGCGGCACCGCCGCCGCGACCGCCGCTGGCCCGCGCTCCCCGGCCGGCTCCGCCGCCCTGCCCCCGGTCAAGGACCGCGGCCGCCGCCAGGGCAGCTACCAGGAGCAGGTGCTCGCCGCGCCCGGTGACTGGGGAGTGCTGAACTTCCGGATCCCGGCGCTGGCCGTGGCCCCCAACGGTGATCTGTTGGCCGCCTTCGACAAGCGCCCGGTGCACGGCGACTCCCCCGCGCCGAACTCGATCTGGCAGCGCCGCTCCCGAGACGGCGGCCTCACGTGGGAGGAGCCCACGGTGGTGCGCGCGGGCCTGGAGTCCGAGGTCCCCGGCGAGAAGCTCGGCTATTCCGATCCCTCGTACGTCGTGGACACCGAGACCGGTGCCATCTTCCTGTTCTGCGTGTTCTCCAAGGACACCGGGGTGTGGAACAGCGCCTACGGCAACGACGACGCCGACCGCGACGTGATGAGCGCGAACCTCTCCGTCAGCTACGACTCGGGCGAGACCTGGGAGCACCGCTCCCTCACCGAGATCGTCAAGCCCGAGAACTGCCGGGCGATGTTCGCCTCCTCCGGCGCCGGCATCCAATTGCGCTTCGGGAAGCACAAGGGTCGCCTGATCCAGCAGTACGCCGGATGGTTCCGGAACGACGCGGGCGGTGAGGACGTCTCCGCCTACTCGGTCTTCTCCGATGACCACGGCGAGACCTGGACCATGGGCACTCCCGTGGGCACCGAGATGGACGAGAACAAGGTCGCTGAGCTCTCCGACGGCACCGTCATGCTCAACTCCCGCGAGCACGTGCGCACCGGGCACCGCTGGGTCGCGCTCAGCCATGACGGCGGCGAGACCTATCAGGACCTGCACCGGGATCCGTCCCTGGTGGATCCGGGCAACAATGCTCAGCTCTCCCGCGCCCACCCCGAGGCGCCCCAGGGCTCCGCGAAGGCCAAGGTGCTGCTGTTCTCCCACGCGGACCACGTCCCGAACTCGCGCCTGAACGGCACGGTCGAGATCTCGACCGACGACGGCGCGAGCTGGGAGCGCAAGCGGGTCTTCGCGCCCGGCGCCTGCCAGTACTCGGTGATCATCCCCGTGGGCCGCGATGAGTTCCTGCTCGCGTACGAGGGTGAGCAGGAGACCATCATGATCGCTCGCCTGGACATGGACTGGATCCTGTCCCGATGATCTCTCTGGGCTCCTCCCCGGCTCCGGTGCCCGACGCACCGGTGCCCCACACCGTGCTCGCCCACGCCGGGGAGGGGCCCTGGCCCCGGTACCGCATCGTGGGCCTGGTCCACCTCGGCGACGGGCATCTGCTCGCAGGCTTCGACGGCCGGGAGACCGGCCAGGACGTCCCCGACCCGACGGGGCTGGTGCAGCGGCGCTCCCTGGACGGCGGCCGCACCTGGGGACCGCTCGAGACGCTGCGGGACGCGGACCGTGCCGAACGGCAGTGGTACTGCGACCCCAGCTACCTCCACGACCCCGCCTCGGGCCGGGTGCTGGTCTTCCATACTCATGCGAAGGATCGCGGGGTGTGGGACGCCCTCGCCGGCACCGATGATGCGGACCGCGAGGTGATGGGCTCCGCCGTCGGCATCTCCGAGGATCAGGGCCGCAGCTGGGAGTTCCGATCCGTCACCGCCGTCGCCGCTCCGCCGGAGCTGATCCGCACCGCCTTCCCCACCTCCGGCGCGGGCATCGCGCTGCGTCGCGGCCCGCACGCAGGGCGGCTGCTGCAGCCCTACTGCGGCTGGTTCCGCGAGGGCGGGCGCACGGGCGAGGGGCCGACCGACGGCGAGGTGGTGCGCTCCTACGTGCTGTTCTCCGACGACCACGGCGAGACCTGGCAGCGCGGGGAGCCGGTGGGCGAGGACATGGACGAGACCACCATCGTCGAGCTCTCCGACGGACGGGTGCTGCTGAACTCGCGGGATCATGCCCGCGGCGGGCACCGACGGATCGCCATCTCGGCCGATGGCGGTCAGAGCTGGCAGGACCGCGGGGTCGATGACCAGTTCACCGATCCGGGCAACAACGCTCAGCTGGCCGGGCGGTTCCCGGATGCGCCCGGCGGGGACCCGCGGGCGCGTGAGCTGCTGTTCACCAATGCCCACGACCGTTTCGCGCGGATCCGCGGCACCCTGAGCATCTCGCACGATGACGGGGAGAGTTGGCGGGAGGCGCTGGTCTTCGAGCCGGGGCCGCTGGACTATTCGGTGGTCCAGGCCCTGGCGGGCGGCGCGCTCGGCATCCTCTGGGAGGTCGAGGCCCGGGAGATCCGTTTCGCCCGCCTCGAGCCGGAGCACCTGCCCGGCGGCTGACTCGACAGCAGACGGCGGGGGGGGGGGCCCCCGGGGGGGGCCCCCCCCCCCCCGGGGGGCGGGCCGGACCCCCGGGGCCCCCCGCCCCCCCCAGGCCCGCGGGCGCCCCCCGCCCCGGGGGGGG
>JAKDUN010000227.1 GCA_030457675.1 Brachybacterium sp.
GGCCGCCCCCCCCCCCCCCGGGGGGGCCGCTTCCGTATGCGCGCCCAGGGCACCCGAGGTGCGGCGCCGGCGGCGGGGACCCGCCGGCACCGAGGTCGACGCAGCGCAGCACGAGGAGCGGTGATGCCGGAGAACGGACCCCTGCAGCCGGCCCGGGCCGACGGGATCCCGGGTCCCCTCCTGGCCGAGGGGCCGTTGGGCCACGTGCCGGCCTATGGCACCGCGCATCTGAGCATGCTCGCGCTGCTGGTGGTCGCGGCCGTTCTGCTGGTGCGCTGGGCTCGCCGCGCGGAGAGGGCGCAGGTGGAGCGGGCGCTGCGGATCGCCGGTTGGGTGCTGCTGGCCAACTCGGTGTTCTGGACCGCCTGGGGCTTCATGCCCTGGGCCTGGAACCTCGAGGAGTCCCTCCCCCTGCACTACTCCGACGCCCTGCGGTTCATCGTCCCGATCGCGCTGATCACCCGGGCGCCCTGGGCGATCGTGGTCAGCTGGTACTGGGGGCTGACCCTGAACATGCAGTCGGTGCTCACCCCGGACGTGAACTACTTCGTGTGGGTCCCGCTGGAGTTCGTCGAGTACTGGATCGCGCATCTCAGCGGAGTGCTCGGACCCGTCGTGCTGGTGTGGGGCCTGCGCTTCCGTCCCACCTGGCGCGGGTACGGCCTCGCCTATGCCGCGACGGTGATGTGGGCGATGATCGCGTTCACCGGCAATGCGCTGACGGGGGCGAACTACGGCTACCTCAACCGGGCCCCGGACGGCGCCTCGATCCTGGACCTGCTCGGCCCGTGGCCGCAGTACCTGCTGGTCGAGGCGGTGCTGATCGCGGTCGTCTGGGCGCTGATGACGCTGCCGTGGAGGCTGCTGGACCGACCCGTCGGCGCTCCCGCCCGCGGCCGGTCCTCACTGGTGCGAGGGCCGCAGGACGCTCAGCCGAGCAGCTCCACCTCGGCCAGCCGCAGCGGCCCCTCGGAGTCCGTGATCACCAGGCGGTGATGCAGGCACTGCCGCGGTGAGGAGATCTCGAAGGGCCGGGTCTGGCGCCGCCACCGGAATCTCTGCCCGGAGCGCGCATCGAGCGTCTGCCAGACGCGGCCGTCCGCGGAGCCCTCGAGCCGCCAGGCGGTGGGGTCCGCTCCCGGGCGCGCGGCGGAGGTGAGGGTGAGGAAGCGGGCCTGCTGCGGCTCGCCCAGCTCCGGCAGGTCGATCACGACGGCCGCGGTGTCGAACTGCTGCTCGGTGCGGGAGTCGTCATCGCGCAGCGGGTCGGCGGGGTCGGCGGCGAACAGGTCCCGCAGCGGCTGTGGCCGCTCCCCCGGCGCGCTCGGCGACGGCGGGATGCCGCCCCAGCCCTCCGGCTCCGCGGCGAGACGCAGATGGAGGTTCCCTCGCAGGTCGGCGTGGTCGATCCAGGAGTTCGCTTGCTCGCGACCGTCGATGCTCATCCCGATGATGCAGGCGTCACCGGGTGCGGCCGACTCCGTCGTCACCGAGAACGGCTCCCCGCCCAGGGGGTGCACGGTCGCTCGCGGGAACAGCGGCGCCACCAGGTGATACCTGCCGGTGCCGAGCTGCAGCGGGTACAGGCCCAGCGCCGTCAGGAGCCACCAGGCGCTCATCTCGCCGTTGTCCTCATCGCCCGGGTATCCCTGACCGATCTGCTCCCCGACGAACAGCCGACGGTGCACCTCCCGCACGATCCGGGACGCCTCCTCGGGCGCGCCCACGTGGTGGAAGAGGAAGGGGATGTGGTGCGAGGGCTGGTTGGACATGCCGAACTGCCCCATCCGCACGGCTCGCGCCTCGACCATCTCGTGGATGACCTCCCCGTAGCTGCCGGGCCGCTCCGCCCGTTCGGGGGTGGCGAAGAACTGCTCGAGGCGCCCGCGGAGCATGTCCCGGCCGCCGTACAGGGCGCACAGTCCTTCGCCGTCGTGCGGGGCGTGGAAGGCGAAGTTCCAGCCGTCGGTCTCCGTGTAGTCCCCGCCCCACACCTCGGGGTCGTACTCCTGGGGGCTCTGTGCGAAGCCGCCGTCGGGCCGGCGCCCCTGGAAGAACTCGATCGCGGGATCGAACAGCAGCGGATAGTTCAGGCTGCGGGCCCGCAGGTAGTTCGACTCCTCCTGCAGCTGCCCGGCCGTCTGCTCGTCCCCGTCCTCCTCGGCCCGGGCGGCGAGCAGTCGGGCCTGGGCGGCGAGGCCGAAGTCGTTCAGATGCGCCTCCAGGGTCCAGGAGACGGACTCCGCGGTGTCGTTGTCGACGTAGCCGGTGAACACGGCGCGCTCGTTGCCCCTGCGTCCCACCTCCGGGGAGGACGGGGCGACGGTGGCGTTGCGCAGCCCGGAGTCGTAGGCGGAGCGTGCGTCGGGCAGCGCCACGCCATTGACCTGCAGATCGGCGAAGGCGATGTCGCTGCTGGTACCGGTCATGCAGTCCGCATAGCCGGGTGCGGACCAGCGGGCGATCCATCCGCCCTCGCGGTACTGCTGGACGAACCCGTCGGCGAGCTGCGCCGCGAGCCGCGGATACAGCAGCGCATAGGCCGGCCAGGCGGTGCGGTAGGTGTCCCAGAAGCCGTGGTTCACGTAGAGCATGCCGGGGATCACCTGCGCGTCGCTGCGGGTCTCGGTGGCCTCGCCCTTGCCGGGCAGCACCGGGCTCGCGTGCACCGGTTCCGGACGGTCGAGGGTGCCGGCGTTCTCCCAGTGGGAGCTGGGGTAGAGGTTCAGCCGGTAGAGGTTCCCGCAGAGGGTGCGGCGCTGCGCGGGGGTGGCGTCGGGCGCCTCGATCACCTGCAGCCGCTCCGCCCAGGCGGAGTGCGCGGCGCTGCGGATCTGTGCGAAGGAGCGGCCCGCGAGCTCCTGGTCGAAGGTGCGCCGGCCCTGGGCGAGTCCGAGGAAGCTGGTGGCCAGGCGCACGGTCACCCGCCGGGTGCCGGGAGCGAAGCTCAGCACGCTGCCGCTGCTGCCGTCGCGGGCCCTCTGCACCGACACCGGCGCCGGGTCCACCTCGGCCGCCACGTACATGCGGGTCGCCCCGTCGCCGGACGGCGGGTCGACCCAGGCCTGCACCCGGCCGTCGAACACGGCGCCGGCGGCGTCGACGCCGCAGTGCTCGTCGACCCCTTCGAGCAGGAGGTGGCCGGGCTCGGGACCGGCGGGCAGGTCGATCTCGCAGATCGCGCCGTGCTCCGTCGGCGCGAGCCGCATCGTCAGGCCCCCGTCGAGCGCGACCTCGTAGAGATCGGGCCGGGCCGTCTCCCGGTCGTGGTCGAAGCCGCGGGCCCGGTCGGCCGGGCCCGTCTGCGGCGCGGCGCCCAGCAGCGGCATCATCAGGAACTGCTGACGGTCTCCCATCCAGGGGCTGGGCTGGTGCGAGAGCGCCATCGCCTGCAGGCGCGGCCGGTTGTCCGGTCCGTTCGCGCGGTGGTACTCGTACAGCCATCGCCGGGTGCGCGCGTCGGTGGCCGGGGTGAACAGGGCAAACCCGTTGGGCATCGCGGTCAGGGGCAGCGTGTTCCCGCGGGAGTGCTCGGCGGAGGCGTGGGTCCCGCGCCGGGTGTCGACCCAGGCCACCGGGTCCGACAGCGGAGGATCCGCGGGGCGCGGCGCGAGGTAGGGGCCGTCGATCCAGCCGGTCACCTCGGGGTCGTCCCGGTGGACGTCCTCGACCGTGTCGAGCAGGTCGGCGTCCGCATCGGCCGGTGCCTCGAGGACCAGCAGCACCTCGGTGACGGTGCGCCCGACGAGCGCGGTGAGATCGACCTGCACGTCGTTCCACTGGTCCGGGTGGAGGATCGCGCTCTCGCCGATGCCGCGTGCGGTGGCGAGGCTCCCGTACTGGTCGCGCGGCGCGTGCTCCGACAGCCGGCTGCCGTCGTCCAGGAGGAGGTCGACCGCGACCCAGGTCGCGCCCCACGTCTGCTCCGCATCCAGCTCCGGGTGCACGAACCAGCGCAGCACGTCGCCCGGGGCGATCTCGCGGCCGGGCAGAGCCTCCCCGTCCGCGGGGGCGGGCAGCGTCGCCTCGACCCTCTCCCCGGCGGAGCCGGTGAAGCGCACGGCCGAGCGCGCGAGGAAGCCCGCCGCATCCTTGCTGGTCGGTGCGCCGACGGGTCCCGGTTCTGCGGTGACGATCATGGATGACAGGCTAGCGACAGGACGGGCCGTGGGCGGTGAGGCGGGCCCGGCATGGGGACCGGTCCCCATCGCGCCCCGTCCTGCGGTGGGGAATACTGCACCCATATCTCGCACCGCCCGGTGCGCCGCGCTTCATCCTCGGGAGTATCCAATGGCCTTCGCACAGGCGCCGCAGGGGCGTCCGCTGCCGTCCCCTTCGGGAAAGCCCAGGCGACCGATGTGGCACTGGCTCGTGCTCGCCGGCATCACCGCCGTCGGGCTGCTGGTGGTGGCCGCCTTCGCGCTCTTCATCGCGTTCCAGATCCTGAACCGCGGCGATCCTGAGGACACCGTCGACGACTTCTACGCGGCGCTCGAGGACGGCGACTGCGAGCTGTACATGGACTCCACGACGGAGCCGTTCCGGCAGGACTTCGGCCTGACCACCTGTGCGGACTTCGAGGCGGCCTTCGGCGGCAACGGCACCGCCGAGTACACCGTCGACGACCGGGTCAACCGACAGGGCTACGCGATCTTCGACATCACCGAGTCGTTCACCCGGGACGGCGAGCCGGCCCAGGCAGAGGTCCGCTTCTTCGTGCGCCGCATCGACGGCCAGTGGGACCTCGACGGCCTCATGCCGATCGAGGAGGGCACGCCCCCGATCGAGTGATCCTCGGCTCCGCAGCATCGGTGCGCGGCGGCGGGCGAGGGTTCACCGGGGTCCGGGCCGCGCCGCATCCCGCCGATGGCTGCGGCATCGCGCCTGATAGGACTCGGCCCCGCCCACCTGTGCGGCGGTCGCCTCCAGGGCGGGCGCACCGTCGGCGACCCGTCGCACATGGAAGGCCGCATCGGCACCGCAGACCGTGCACACCGCGGTGAGCTTCACGACCTCCTCGGCCATCGCCATCAGCGTGGGCAGCGGCTCGAAGGGTCCGCCGTCGTAGGTGACGCAGAGACCGGCGACCTCGACCTGGATGCCGGCGTCCAGCAGAGCCTCGATCGCGGGGACGAGGGACGGGCCGAAGAACTGCGCCTCGTCGATGGCGATGATGTCGGG
>JAKDUN010000228.1 GCA_030457675.1 Brachybacterium sp.
CGGCCGCGGCGCCCGCGCGGGGGGGGGGCGCGCCCGCCCCCCGCCCCCCCCCCCACGTCGCTCAGAACAGCAGGTTCGCGAGACGCTTGCGGGCCGGGGCCACGCGAGGATCGCCGGGACCGGCCACCTCGAACAGCTCGAGCAGTCGGGCGCGCACGACGTCCTTGGTCTCCTGGTCGGCTCCGCGCAGCTGCTCGAGCAGACGGGCGAAGGCGTCGTCCACGTGGCCGCCGAGCATGTCGAGATCCGCGACCAGCAGCTGCGCCTCCAGATCACCGGGCTGCTGTGCGGCCGCCTCGCGGGAGGCGGCGAGATCCGTGTCCTGGGTGCGGCGCATGAGGGAGACCGTGGCCAGGCCCGCCTTCGCCTCGGCGTCGGCCGGGCTCTCCTGGAGCTGCTGCTGGTAGGCCGCGACGGCGGCATCGAGATCGCCGCGCTCGATCGCCTCGTACGCCTCGGCGATCAGCGGCGGCAGCGGCTCCTCCTGCGGCTCCTGGGGTGTGCCCTCCCCCTCGGGAAGCTCCATGCCCTGCTGGCGCGCGACCTCCATCACCTGGGTGAGAAGGTTGTCGATCTCCGCATCGGGGATCACCGACTGGACGATCGGCTGAAGCTGTCCCTTGAGCAGCAGCAGCAAGGTGGGCAGCTGCTCGACCTGCAGGGCGCCGGCGACGCGCTGCTGGGTGTCCGCATCGACGATCCCCAGACGGACCGCACCGGCCTTCGCCTCGACTGCGCGGCGCAGGCTGGCGAGGAACTGGTCCGCCTCCGGCACCCGAGCGCTGGTGACCAGCAGCAGGGTGGGGATCTGCTGGGAGTCGGCGATGAGCTGCTCGAGCCCCTGCTCGGTGACGGCGACCTCGTGGGCGGAGGGCGTGCCCGCGGAGGCAGCCCCTGCCGGCGCGGAGCCGGCGGGCTGCTTCAGCGCGGCGAGGTCGATGATTCCGTTCGGATCGGTCACTGGTGAACTCCTTCGATGACTGTGGGACGCACCCAGTCTAGGGAGTCGGACCGGTGCTGCGCTGTGCCGGCCCGGTCACTCCCCCGTGGCGCTCAGCGCGGTCTGGGTGGCGCCGATGGGCTGGATCTGGCCGCCGGCGTCCGCCGAGGGGATGTACATCGCGACATGGGTGCCGAAGGTGCGGATGTACTCGGAGGTGAACTCCTTCTTCCCGATCACCGTGGTGTACTTGTTGTCCTCGGCGTAACGCATGGTCGCACCGTCCTTGATGCTCACCGTGCGGGTGGAGAGCAGGGTCCCCATCACGACCGCGCCGCCGTCATCGGTGCGCACCCCGGCGAACTCCTCCGTCGTCACGGAGAAGGACTCGTGGATCGTCGCCGCCTCGTCCTTCTCGACGCCGGCGTTGAGTTCCGCGCGCTCGGTCTGGATGCGCTCATGGGTCCCGGTCTGGAACGGGTTCGCCGCCAGCTGGTCCTCGGGGTCCTCGGCATCGCCGAGGGAGAGCACCTTCGCGTACAGCTCCAGCGCTTCCGCCGGAGTCATCACGAGCCCCTCGCTGTCCACGATGACCTGCTCCGAGCCCACCACCGGATCGGACACCATCGGCATCTCGATGCCCACTGCCTGCTGAGCCCAGCCCCACGCGCTGTACGGGGACTTCGCATCGGCCTGCTGGAGGGCCATGAAGTACGGCACACCCTCCTCGGCGGAGTCCTCGACCAGGGCGATCGCCACCCGCGGGAACTCGGAGGTCACAGAGGTCAGCGGCACCAGGAGCTCAGCGCCGGGGACCCGGAGCTCCTCCGCCCACTCCTCAGCCTTCTCGATCATCGTGTAGGCCGCGGTGCGGAACTCGACAGCGGAGCCGGAGACGCGGGGAGCGAGCTTCTCCGCATCCAGCGCCTCGTCCGCCGCGACCACGGCCGCATTCACCTCCGGCACGATGGCCGAGAGCTGCTCGGTGGTCTGGGCCGGGGTCGGCTCGGCGAGCTCCTTGCCGGTGGGCGGCGCCGGCGGGGGCTCGACCTCGCCGCCGCAGGCGGCGAGGAATCCGGTGGCGAGCAGGCTGCCCGCCCCCAGGAAGAGGCCGCGACGGCCGACGGGGCGAGTGCTCATCATGAGATCCTTCCGCGCATTGCGGCGCAGGTCGTAGCGGGTCATCGCTGGCCCTCCTCATCGTCGACGACGTCGATCTGCTCGGTCCGGTCGTCGGAGGCGGGGGTGCCGGTCTCGGTGCGGGAGTCGTCCGCGGGGGTGCTGTCGACGGAATCGTCGGCGGCGGGGACGCCGTCGACGGGCGCGTCCGACGAGTCCCGCCGGGCGTCCTCGACCAGCTCGTCCTCGTCCCGATCTCGGCGCCGGCCGCCGAGCGAGACCACCAGCAGCACGAGGCCGATCACGGCGATCGCCGCGCCGCCCGCGTAGGCGAAGGGCACCCACTCGTTCTCCGCATCGACCGGCCAGGTGATGGAGACCTTCTCCGCCCCGGGCTGCGTGCCGTCGGTGACGATCAGCAGGGCACGGTAGGGCTGCTCGTTCTCCTCGCCGTTCGGCTCGTTGTTCTCCCCGGCCCAGAACTCGTGGACGTCGAGCGTGTACGGGCTCGGCTTCGTGTCGACGGTGCGCCAGAGGTCCGAGGTGGTGGGCTCGCTCAGCTCGTCCGCGCCGTCCGGGTTGACCTCCTGCGTGCCGAGCGTGGTCCAGTCGCTCGCGCCGGTGACACGGGTGTAGTGGATGTCCTCGAGGTAGGCCTCGATGTCGCTGTTGCCCGCCGTGATCACGGAGACGTCGGAGGCGCCCTCGATGACGAGCTCGCCCTCATCACCGCCCACGTACAGCACGCCGGGGTCAATGACCACGGCGGGGCCGGCATCGGAGAGGTCCACCGTGGCGGTGGTCTCGGTCTCGGGTGCCCAGATGGTCTCGCCCAGGCGGCCCAGCACGAGCCCGGTCAGGCCGATCAGGACCAGGAGGACGGCCAGGAGTCGTTGCACGGTAGATGCTCCTTCGGGGTGGCTCGGCGCAGGCCGAACGGATGACCAGGCCACGATACGAGTGCGGCGCGGCCCAGAACAGGGCCTAGTGAGCATCTGCACCTGGGTAAAGCGCTTCTCATGATCGTCTCATCGGGCTCTCATGAGCGGGGTCGGGATCGCAGCGGTGCAGGTGGTGTCGTACCCTGGCCGGGTGCGTCTCGTCATTGCCCGTTGCTC
The DNA here is from genome assembly GCA_030457675.1 of Brachybacterium sp. Taxonomy (GTDB): domain Bacteria; phylum Actinomycetota; class Actinomycetes; order Actinomycetales; family Dermabacteraceae; genus Brachybacterium. The sequence continues at coordinate 3,178 of JAKDUN010000228.1, forward strand.
AGTCGACTACACAGGTCGGCTCACCGCTCATCTCCCGCTCGCCCCACGACTGCTCATCGTCAAGGCCGACGGCAGCGTGCTGATCCATTCCGACGGCGGCAGCTACAAGCCGCTGAACTGGATGACCCCGCCCTGCACGCTGACCACCTGGCGCCGCGCCGAGCAGGAGACGAGCGAGGAACCGGGTGACGACTGGGTCGAGCAGTGGGACGTGGTCCACGACAAGACCGGGGACAAGCTGCGGGTGCGCCTCGTCGAGGTCCTCGAGGACATCTCCCAGGAGCTGGGTGTCGATCCCGGCCTGCAGAAGGACGGCGTCGAGGCCCACCTCCAGGCCCTGCTCGCCGAGAACATCGACACCCTCGGCGACGGCTGGTCCCTGGTGCGACGCGAGTACTTCACCGCGATCGGACCGGTGGACATCCTCGCCCGTGACGAGTCCGGCGGTTCGGTGGCGATCGAGATCAAGCGGCGCGGCGAGATCGACGGCGTCGAGCAGCTCACCCGCTACCTCGAGCTGCTCAACCGCGACCCGCTGCTGGCCCCCGTGCGGGGCATCTTCGCCGCTCAGGCGATCAAACCGCAGGCGCGCGTGCTCGCGGCCGATCGCGGCATCGACTGCGTGACCCTCGACTACGACGCGCTGCGCGGCATCGACGACGCCGAGTCGCGACTCTTCTGAACTTCCCGCCGGTCCCGGCATCGCTGGCCGCCGTCCTGCTCGCCCCTTCACCCTCCGAGCACCAGGAGCAGACATGAGCACCGCCCCCGCCTCTCACTCCCCCGCCGTCGCCGCCGAGCTGGCACTGCGAGGCACCGCGGTGCTCGCACGAGGGCTCGTCCCCGACGCCCTGCTGCTGATCGCCGATGGTGACATCCTCTGGGCCGGGCCGGCAGCCCACGCCCCGCAGTACGAGGCGGAGCGGACCCTGACGCACGAGGGCCTGATCCTGCCCGGGCTGGTGGACCTCCACTGCCATGGCGGCGGCGGTGCGTCCTTCCCGGACGCGCAGTCACCTCAGGACATGCTCACCGCGATCCATGAGCATCGCCGTCACGGCACCACCAGCCTCGTCGCCTCCCTGGTCACCGCGGACGCCGCCACCCTGCGGGAACGGGTCACCGATCTGGCGCAGCTCGCCACCGACGGAGAGATCGCCGCGATCCACCTCGAGGGGCCGTTCCTCTCCGTCGAGCGCCGCGGGGCGCAGAACCCCGAACACCTCATAGACGGCGACGCGGATATGGTGCGAGAGCTCGCCCAGCTCGCCCGCGGAGCGCTGGCCACCATGACCGTCGCCCCCGAGGTGACCGGCGCGGACCAGGTCATCGCGGCCCTCGCCGAGGTGGGTGCGCTGCCGTCGCTCGGACATACCGACGCCAGCAGCGCCCAGATGACCCATGCCATCGCCCGCGCCCGGACCGAGCTGCGCCGAGAACGCGGCCGCTCTCCACTGCCCACCGCGACCCATCTGTTCAACGGCATGCGGCCCATCCACCACCGGGACCCCGGCCCCGCTCTGGCGGCGCTGGACGCGGCCAAGGCCGGTGACCTGGTCGTGGAGGTGATCGCCGATGGCGTTCACCTCGATGCCCGCACCGTCGCCCACGTCTTCACGATCGCCGCTGAGCAGAACGTGGTGCTGGTGACCGATGCGATGGCTGCGGCCGGAATGCCCGAGGGCCAGTACCGGCTCGGCGCACTCGACGTCACCGTCGAGTCGGGGGTCGCAACCCTCACCGGGGCCTCCGCGATCGCCGGGGGCACCGCGCATCTGCTCGACGTGGTGCGATTCGCCGTCACCGACGCCGGTGTGGATCTGGTGCGTGCAGTGCGCGCCGCCTCCTCGGTGCCGGCCGCGGTGCTGGGGATGCAGGACCGGATCGGCACGCTCGCGCCGGGCCGCCGCGCGGATGCGGTGCTGGTGGATCTCGAGCTGCAGCCGGTGAGCGTGCTGCGCGCCGGCGAGGTCGTCACGGACTAGGAGC